>JAKSUU010000001.1 GCA_024408695.1 Coriobacteriales bacterium
TAATTTTATCACAGAACTAAAATTTTTTCAATAGCTCACAAATAACACAAGTTTTCAATTAAACAAAGGGGTACCCTATTAGAATATAAAGCTTTGAATAGGAAGTTCATCTGCGTGCCGATTTGATGTTGAGCTGCAGGGTATATATAGTGTCCCTGGTTGGCACGGTTAGTATTTAAGGCATGCCGATTTGCTAGCAAGTTGACGGATATATATAATGTCCTCCTCTAGGCCTGCTGCTGTTTTGGCAGTATGCTGAAGCAGCAACAGGCCGGGGGGAGGTCTTTAATTTTCTGATCCTGCTAGTGCACGGCAGAGTCAGAAAATTGTTGCCTTCTTTGGTATAGTTGAAAAGGAGTGTGATACCATGAGAATTAAAAATGAACGTCTCAAAATTAACGCAACCGCGCATCCTATGTCTAAGATGCTTCCAATAATGATAAGCGAAATGGCTCCAGCCACAACTATTGCAACGGTGCTTTTTATTAAATTTATATGTGGAATGATCTTTGGATTTTTAATCAATTTTATTCTTGAAAAATCCGGGCGATTGCATACAGGTCTTGCAAGCAAACATACTCATGATGGACATGGAGACTATGACATTGATCAACTTTGTGACGAAGCTAATTGCAAATGCGACGACCACTGTGAGCACGAAAGCGGAAAACATGCTTGGGGACATATTGCTCTTTGCGCACTTAAACACAGTTTACAAGTCATCGTTTTTGTCTTGGTTATAAGCTTGTGTCTAAATTTACTAATTGAAACTGGTGCAATAGAAAATCTCTTTGCAAGCGATGCTAGTTATGGTCCATATTTAACAACTTTTATCACAGCAATTTTAGGGCTTATTCCAAATTGTGGAATTTCTGTTGGTATAACTGAATTATATCTTGAAGGTTACCTTTGCGGTGGTGCTTTAATTAGCGGGCTTTTGGTAAATGCTGGCTGCGGGTTATTAGTTTTAATCAGAACAAACAAAGATTGGCGCGAAAATCTTCGCATCGCACTTCTGCTTGTTACGATTGGTCTTGTTTGTGGCTGCCTTATCCAGGCAATTGGCATCCTTTAATACAATCTGGTGCAAAACATCCCTGATATTTTTTGTACCAATTCGCAGGTCACAGCACTGAAATATATTTTCTGGTACAAAACATCACTGATATTTTTTGTACCAATCAGAAATTCAAGTAGTATTTTTCAACAAACCAATTTTGTTCAAATTTACCGTTAGCCAGAAATTTTTGAACAAAATTTATTCAAACCTTATAATATACTATAGTTTTTTAACAATGATTTCGTACACATAGGAGAATAATGCTTACCAACGAAGAATTTGACATTCTTAATTATTTTTACAAATTAGAAAAGTCAAAAAAAGAAGCATCTGCAAAACCTGCAAAAAAGAATGCTAAGCCTAAGTTATATGATGACAGGCACAAAGAACAACTCCCTCAATTCCCAGACAAAATCACTCAAAGAATAATTGCGAGTCAAAGTGGATTGTCCTTAGGCACAACAAACAAAGTCCTTAAAACCTTAAAATCCA
Source organism: Coriobacteriales bacterium (assembly GCA_024408695.1). Taxonomy (GTDB): domain Bacteria; phylum Actinomycetota; class Coriobacteriia; order Coriobacteriales; family QAMH01; genus JAKSUU01. Next base: position 1,553 of record JAKSUU010000001.1, read on the forward strand.
AAAAATATATAAAGGATAGCGCAATTACCCCTGCTGGTATGCGTGTTTTAAAACCCTATAAAGTGGATAACGCAATTATTATGGCGGCTGGACTTTCCTCTAGATTCGCTCCAATCTCTTACGAAAAACCAAAGGGCATTTTAAAGGTCAAAGATGAAATTTTAATCGAACGCCAGATAAAACAACTAAAAGCTGCGGGAATCGATGAAATCATTTTAGTCGTTGGTTATATGCGTGAAGAATTTTTCTACCTTGCGGAAAAACTTGATGTAAAGATTCTCATTAACGATGACTACGCAAATAGAAACAATTTTTATTCTTTGTATCTAGCAAAAAATTATCTAAAAAATTCATATGTATGTTCTTCTGATGACTATTTTACTCAAAATCCCTTTGAAGAATATATCTATACTTCATATTATGCTGCAGAATACAGCGCCAAAAAAACTCCAGAATATTGCCTTGTTACAAAAGGAAAACACGATGAAATTGTAAATGTTTTAATTGGTGGCAGCAAGGCCTGGTACATGACTGGACATACTTATTGGAACAAAGAATTTAGCAAGGCATTTATTAATTTATTAAAAACTATAGTTGACGACCCTAACACCGCTGGAAAACTTTGGGAAGATATTTATCGTGAAAACATCAAAAAATTACCCGCAATGGTCCTTCGAAAATATAACAATGGAGAAATCTTCGAATTTGATTCATTGGATGAACTAAGGAGCTTCGATCCAATCTTTATTCAAAATGTAGACAGCAGCATTTTAAACAACATATGCAAAGTCCTAAAATGCAATAAAGAAGAAATTATAAATATTGTGCCTATTAAACAAGGCCTTACGAATCTTTCTTTTATGTTCACTGTCAAAAATAAAAAATATGTTTATAGGCACCCAGGCGCAGGAACAGATGAAATTATTAACCGTGCCTCCGAAACTTTCTCGCAAAAAGTTGCTCTTGAGCTTGGGCTAGACAAAACCTTTATTTATGAAGACAAAAATCGCGGTTGGAAGATTTCTTATTTTATCGATAATTGCACACCTTTTGATTACCACAATGCAAAACATGTTAAAACAGCTATGAAAATGGGTAAAAAGTTGCACACCTGTGGCAAAAAATCAAAATTTAAATTTGATGTTTACGAAAACACGCTCGAAATCATCGAAAAACTCGGGGCAGCCCAGCGCACGTCGTTTAAAGACTTCGAAGTTATCTATAGCAAAATTCAAAAAATTGCTAAATTTTTAAAAGCAGAAAAATCCCCTTTATGTTTATGTCATAACGACTTTTATGACCCAAATTTCTTAGTTAGTAAAAAGGGTATGTTTTTAATTGACTGGGAATATAGTGGCATGAGTGATTACGCAAGCGATCTTGGAACATTTATATGTTGCAGTGATTATACCTTTGAACAAGCGCTCGAAGTATTAAATATTTATTTTGAAGGAAAGATGAACGAAGAGCAATTAATACATTGCGTAAGCTATGTCGCACTTAGTGCATTTTATTGGTTTGTATGGGCCTTATATAAGGACATGTGCAACGACCCCGTAGGAGAATGGCTTTATTTATGGTATAAACACGCTAAAAACTTTAGCGAAAAAGCATTGGAATTAATTGAAAGTAAAGGAGACAAATAATGGGAGAATGGGCAGCGACATTTTTTAGTAATCCGGGCAACTATGTAGTTGCACTTATTATGATCTGCGCCATCATTGGCTGTTTGGTTTCTGTTTTTAAACCAGAACACGAACTTGGTCAAGAGTTTGTTGCAGGTATCGATGCTATTGGTCCTATCTTTTTGCCTGTAGCTGGTATTATGGCTTCTCAGCCTTACTTAGCAGCATTTATTAGTGGAGTTTTTGGACCACTATTTAACACAATTGGTGCAGACCCGGCAATGGCAGCGACAACCTTTATAGCCGTTGACATGGGCGGTTATCCGCTTGCTGCCGAACTTGCAGCAACAAAAGAAAGCTGGATTATGGCTATGATGACAGGTTATATGGCAGGTGCTACTATTGTATTTACCATTCCTGTTGCTTTAAAGATGCTTGAAGTTCGCGACAGAAAATACTTGGCACTCGGTGTTATGAGTGGTCTTTTGGCTATTCCTATTGGCGTATTTGTATCGAGTGCAATTATTGCTTTTTCAAATCCAATGATTCGTGAGGTGGTTGCTACCAATGGCGAAGCAACCTATCAGCTCGCGCTAAGTTGGGCGCAAATTGGTATTAACCTTGTTCCTTTAATTATTATCTGCGTTCTTTTAGCACTTGGTCTTAAGTTTATTCCTAATGGCATGATTAAAGGCTTTAATGTATTTGGTCGCGTTCTTGAGAGCGCATTAAAGATTGTTGTTGTAATTGTTATTATTGATTACTTTACTGGTATTTTTACAACCTTGCTTGGAGAAGCCTTTGAATTCCAGCCCATTATCGCAGATGAAGTTGACATATTTAGAGCTTTGGAAACCGCAGGTGCTATTGGTATTATGCTTTGTGGTGCCTTCCCAATGGTTTGGATGATTAAGAAGTTCTTAGCTAAGCCACTTGAAAAACTTGGTAAGCTTGTCCATCTTTCTTCAGATGCTACTGCTGGCCTTTTGGCTGCAAGTGCTAATGTTTTAGCAGCTCTTGCTATGGTTAAAGATATGAGAGCACGCGATAAAGTAATTGTTATGGCATTTGGTGTTTGCTGTGCGTTCTTATTTGGTGACCATTTGTCGTTTACTGCAAACTTCCAACCTTCACTTATTCCAGCTGTTATGCTTGGTAAAATTGCTGGTGGTATTTTCTGTATTATCTTTGCCTACTTATTAGCAATTAAAAACGCCGAAAAACTCGAAGCTGAGGATGCAGCTAAAGGCATTAGCTCAATTAGCACTCCTAAAGAAGATGAACAACTTATTGTAAATAACACGAACGACGAAGTTGCGCTAGACGCTCCACGCTTTATGGCAGATACAAAAGCTCTAGCTCAATCTACCCTTGAATATGCAAAAATGATTGACGCGAGTGAAGAAGATTTAGCAAAACTTGCCCAAAGTGGTTACATGGCCTGTTCAAATATTGCAAAAAAATAAACCTCACTGACATAACATCTAAAACACAACACTTGGGGGATGGTAACCTAAGTGTTGTGCCTTCCTTGTGTTGCAGAAACGCAACACTTAGGTTACCGTTCCCCAAGTGTTGCGATACAAGATTTAATTGTCGTTATCCTTGGCATCTGCTATTTTTTCGGTAACAGAGGCTTCAATATAATCTATTAGTTTTTTTGAAAAACTAAAGCAAGTATAGAAATATTCATCTGTAAACTTATCAAGCTGAATTGCTTTATTTGATTTCTTAATTTTGTCGTTAATATCTTTAAGCTTTGGCTTTACACTAGCTGGTTTTTCTAAAAAGAGAGTATAGTCTGGAACAAGCTCAAATCCTCGAACAACAAGCTTTTTTTGTCTAAGCGACAAAACAAATCGTATGGTTTTTGTCATAAAATATGATTTGATTAATGCACAGTGTGTACTTTCCTTTGAATTTTTATATTTTTCTGGAGGAAGAACATACACAACATTGCCAACCGCAATTCTATTCTCATTACAAATAACAGGGTTATTATTAATAACATTGTTTCTACCGGCCAAAAGAGAATGACCTTTTTTATCTAACATTACTTTTCTGGAATTTGATATTTCCTCGTAATAATTGGCCTTTTTATTCAGATACTTTTCTTCAATATAATACCAATGAGATTTTGTTCCTTTTCCACTTCCTTTATTTGCCCAAATTTCACGAGCTTTATTTAACCCATCTTTGGAATCCTTTAACTTGTCTGTGTCCTTAGATTTATCAAAACCAAATTCTTGACCATTTAAACTTCCAATATTTCCAGCTACTCTTTGCAAAATACTGTTGGTCGCCTTGCTACGATTGTCTAAAAGCTCATTAAAATAATCGTCCATTGATACATTTTTAATAAATTTTTTAACAAACTTTTTATATACTTCAGCTTCATACTCATTCGCAACAAAAACATCGTCTTTTTTATATGTCCCAGAGTAACTCTTAATTCCGTCCCTGCCTTTAAAATAAGAATTATAAGATACATCTCCTTCAAAGTCTTTTTCAAAATATGAAATTACAACACCACCATCAATAGCATCATTTTTTTCAAAAATTAACTTTGAATCACCATAGTATTCAAAATTTTTAAGCTTGTTATCTAAAATGTTGTCCCTTTTATTGCATGCTTGTTTAGTAGGAACTACCCAATCTGCAGGGTGTATAAAACAACATGAATGTTCAGCAATTCCCCAACCAATTTTTAGAAATTGTGGCCATATGGGAAAATTCTTTGTACCACCTTTTTGTATCTGATAAGGTGGATTACCAACAACTGCAGCAAATTTCACTTTTTTATCCTCTCCGTATGCATCTAATTTTATTTGTGAATAATCATCGTTGCTCAATAAGGCTTTTATAACATTTTCACAACCATTTTTTTTGTCCTCATCACACTTTTTAGCAATGTCATAAGAAGTAAAGTTCTTAGCAATGTGTGCACAATTTAAACCACACTCTTCGTATGCTTTAAGGGTAAACTCAAAACCTACACCTGAAGATGGTATTGTATAAAAGGCATCGGCATAATTAGGAAAATCTTTATAAGATTTCACGCCATGTGTTTTGCACCATTTAGTGTTAGAATCACACCAATCCTTAATAAAATCCCTATAAACATATGCAAATTCGCCAATTTTTCCAGAAATATCTAAGATCTTTTCGCCGTTTACAAGAGCATCAATAATTTTTCTTTTAATTTTAGGTTCTTCTTGAACTTGTTTGTGTTCATAAAAAGCAAGTTTAAATAATTTTTTGCATGAATCTACAGGTGTAATGACTTCTGCATCACTAATTTTTTTAAGCTTGTCAAATACAAGATAGGATTTATTAGCAATATCGAGACTTGTCTCTGATCTACCTTCTTTTATATTATTAATATCGTTTAAAGAGTGCTCAAAAATCAAACGAAAGTTTATCTCTTGCGGTGTTTGTTCTTTGCGATCTATAGTTAGAAATGGTTTTAAAAGTGAAGGCTTTATACCAAGGTTTTTGCAAATTCTTAAATTGTCATCATAGCGTTCATTAGAATCGGCATCGCAAGCTTTAATTAGATTATCAAAGCTTTCTACCTTAGACGGTGAAAGATATGCAAACAATAAAAGGCGCATATAGAAAGCCAAAAACAAATCTTCTTTTGATGGTTGTTTCTTTTTTTTGTCTGAACTGTCTTCTTCTAAATGATCTTCTTTATCACCTACAGATGAGCTAGAGTCTTGCTGTTCATTTTCTTGGTCATAATCTTCATCTTCTTCAGCGTATTGTTCATCCATAGAAAAATTGAAACCTTTTTTGGAATCTAAAGGGGACATACACTCTATCATATTTCTTATTTGCCCGTTCTCATAGAATCCTTCAAAAACTGGGATTTCTTTAGCCGTTTGAATTAAACCTTGTTCCTTTCGGAAATCCTCAACATGTTTCGAAGCATCTGCATAGCACTCAATTTTTTCAGCCCTTTTTTCGCCAATTACAATAGTGTTAACATCAGAATAATATTGATTCAAGATTTCGTTTGGTGATTTTTTACTTTTATCCACCGATAAAGAGTGGCCAGAAAATTGATTGTCTGCTCTTATAACATCAAGATGAAACATTCGATTAGGCTTTAAATCAATCAAGATTGTCTGGGGTTTTAAGCACTCCTTGTGCCCCTTTGGCCCACTAGCCAAACTACTTAAGCTGGGATTTGTTATAATGTAAGAACTTTGAAGTCTAAAGATTGCCTGGTCGTATTCCTCAATAGAGCTACAATCCTTTGCAAAAATCATAGTATCCCACTGTTCTATAGTCACTCCTGTTAATAACTTTTGCGAAGTAAAAGACAATGTTTTTTCATGATTTAAACTACACTTGATTAATTCATGTTTATATTTAGTTATACTTTTTGTTTTATCATGAGAAGTGATAAGAAATTTTTGATAGTTGTTAAGGTTAGGAAGCTCTTCAATATGGTCTTCTATTAATTTGTAAAGTGCGTCACAAGATGATACACGTGGAAGAACAAAAACAATATGATTTCCTATTTTATCGTTTTTAATTGGGCCTATATTTAAAAATTCAAAGAAGGCGCCGTTCGTTTTGCTGCCGTCCAAAATCTTTAGAAACTCCAAAATAGCTTTTTCGTAAACAAACTTTTTATGTAGTTCGTTTTCTTTATCTTTTTCAACTGAGCAAGGTTTAAATAAATCTGTAAGTGAGTTTACATTTTGGTCTAAATAACCGGCTTTTTTTAAAGGGCTAATTGGATCATAAGCAAAACGAATCATTTCTGGAAAACCAAAATATGGGTTTTCTTCTTCTGCAGGGTTATTGCCTTTTTTTTCTTCTAAACAATACTTTTTTTGAGTTTCAAAAAGCTGACTTTGATCAAAATAGCAAATAATGGTATCTTTATTAAATTCTTCGCTCATTAAAATACGATATGGGGTTCCCGATAAATGAAGTTGGCATCTACTTTTAAGTTTAGAATTTTCAAGTGTTTCTAATGCCTTACCAAGCTCAACTGCATCCTCTTTTGTTGCTTTTTTATCAAAAAGATGCTCTTCTGCAGAGTCTTTAAGCTTAGCTCCATATTCCTTCGCGCGCGCACCAAAATGAGTTTCATCAACAATCAATAGGTCAATTTTATTGTTATTAAGATAGTAGAATAGTTCTTTGTGCTTGTCCTTAGCTTGATCGCCTTCAAGATCTTGCAGAGTTAAAAATAATGCAACCTTATATTTGCCTTCAATGTCAATATCATCCTTATTATTCTTTTTTGCATCCTTTATTAAATCTTTAAATTTTTTTTGTTCCAAGGGCGTTTTTCCAAGAATTTCTTTAAATTCTCCGGTATTAAGGGTGCTGGCATCCATAAATTTATAGGACGCAAAATCCCAATGACCTTCTACTGCTTCTTTCCATGCATCTTTAACATCAGTTTTGGCAGAAACTATTACCACAAGCCTAGAATCTTTAATTGCTTCGGCACACCACAATGATGTATGCGTTTTTCCAAATCTCATAACAGCAAACATCAAAAGTTTTTTATAGCCTTTATCAAATGCTCCTTTAAATTTTTCAATTACCGTTTTTTGCTCGTCGCGCGGATTAAATTCTTCTGATCTTTTATAGTGCTTTTCTACTTGAGTGTTGACAAAAGGAAGGTAAAAATTGACATCTGAATCTTCGCTACCAACCTTAAGACTTTTTATTTTTTTTAAGGCAGTTTTTACATCCTCTAATTTGCAACCTTTAAAAAATTCGTCAGTATAAACAACGCCCTTTTTTTCAAGACGTTTTATGTGGCCATCTTTATTTATGTCATTTTCATCGACTAATTTATCGTGAACCGGATAATCTAAAAAATACACATAATTATACTTACTATACTTATCCGGATAATTTTGACAACGAACATTAAATTCTTCAATCTGCTTCTTGTATTTTTCTTTACTTTCAAGACCTTCTAATAAGCTATTGATTTTTTCTATAGACACATCTACTGTTGCATCCTCAAAATATATATTGTCAACATTAATTTTTTCATCTTTATTTTTCCACTCTTGCACACGCACCTTAGGGTGTCTTGAGGTAAAACCAACCTTTAAAGCATTTCCATCTTTTACGGTCGGGGTATTAAATACATATATAGATGGTTTTATATACCCGTGAACGACTTCCAATACACTTTGCGCATCATATTCATAATTATCATCTAAGGTTTTGTTTTCTTGAAAAGCTAGGCTATGTACTTTGTTGCTTTCAGTTAATTTATTGTTTTTTGAAATCTTTTCTTTTTTCATAAAACCTCATTTATATTTGTTGAATTTGTATACAAACTTAAAAATGTAATTGTATCATTTTTTTCCCAATCCATAATCTGGCAATATACACCATTGTGAAGCGAAGGAATGTGTTTAGCGCAACCCACACATACTTCTTTACTTGTTTTTTCTCCAAATATTGTTTGGACTTTTTTTGTGTGTTTACAGCTAAAAGGAACAACAAAACGCAAACCATCCATTTGCCAAAGGTTCCATGAAATAATCGTGGCGATTTCTATACACTTATCTAAACTAGGCTGAACTTGAAATCTATCCATATAATAATCTAGGAAAGTTATAAACATGTTTTCTCTTGCAAGCAATAAATTATCGCCTTGAATTTCGTAAGCATAACATGCTTTGTATGCTTCGAGAGCATATTTAAACCACAAATTGGAAGAACAGTTTTCGTTAATAATACGCAACTTTCTATCTAATATACCAATTCTATTTTTTAATTCAATGGCTTTTCCGCTAAGAGCATCATAGCGAGAAACTAAATATGGAGCCTCGCCACAACATACTTCTAGCCGAAGGTCTTTTACATAATTTTGCCAACTTTTTCCTTTGTAAAAAATGACCGCATTATTATTGGTCTGCCAAGATTTTTCACATTCTTTATTAAACGGACCGCTTGAATCTATCCAGTTTTGATCAAGCTTATTATTTTGCACATTGCAAAGCCAAGCAGGAGTAAAAACCTCTCCTTTAGTTACCATTCTTTTTTTTTGAATATGCTTTGGCTTTAAATTACGTGGTTGAATTAATTTGCGGTGTTCAGTGATTGCTTTTAGGGTCATTGGGCTTTCTGGTAAATATGAAGAAGACAAATCAAGATAGTTATCACTTCCCCATAAAATATTTTCGTTTGTGGTTCTATCTAAAAGTAAAATTTCTAAAACACCTGGAAATTCATCGATAACTTTGTATTCTAATAAATCTATATGGTTCATTATGTCCATAGTCAATAAAAGAGAAAATGTTTTTATTATTATACAATTACAAATAGAAAAAAGTGAAACTAGCGTAGTTTGAAAAATCGCAACGATAGAGCGTAAATATTTATATTCTATAAGGCTGAGCGCTGAAAAACTCAGCTTTTTTCTCTAGATGGATGCACTTTTATAGTCCAAAAATTTGGTCTGTATGGAAGATAAATTAACTGCGTGGTTCATCACTTGTCAAATTGTATGGTTCTTTATATAATTAATGTATCTAGTGTAGAAAGAAAATTTTATGGATAAAACAGAGCTAAAAAAACAAGTTGTTGAACTTCGTAACCAAATTTTAGAAAGGGTTCAAGAATACGATTTTCGAGATACTCACGATCGCATGATTTTAAATGCTGAATACCAAATAAAAATTGGTGTTTACGAAGTAGAGCTACTAAAAGCGCAACTAAACGCCATGCGACAAAAGAAAAAATACCAATTAATACAAGCAGCTATAAACCGTGAAGAAAAAATTGATGTAAACGGCATTGACCAGAGTTTAGACAATGAGCTCGACATATGGATCAAAAAAGTAAAAGATGGTATTAACCTTCATAAAGCAGCCGTAGCATGTCGCAGCGATTTAACTGCAGCAAAACCAGCAGATGTAAAAGAATGTAAACGCTTGTATAGAATAATTGCAAAACGCCTTCACCCAGATATTTGTGCTATTTTAGGGGAAGACGCACGTGAATATTTTGAACAAGCTAAAAATGCATACGCCATGCTAAACTTAGAAATTTTACAATCAATAGAAATTGCTACACGCGATTTAGAAAAACCAGAAAATCTTGATGAAATGGATGAAAATGCACTTTGTCTCGAAGTTGAACTTGCAAGTGCCCAACTTAATATTCAACGCGAGAAATTAAAAAAACTTAATGCTCAAGAGCCATTTTGTTATGAAGACATAATGAAAGATCCTGCTAAACTTAATAGAAAAACGGCCCCTATTAAAGAAGAAACCGCCAAACAGCAAGAAATCTACGAAACTTATTTTAAAAAAACACAAGACTTATTAAAGGATAAATAATGGATAATGAATTGATAAAAACCGCTGGACAAGAAATTTCGCCAAGCGTTGCTGCATCACTCAATTTAGGGGTGGAAGCAAAACCATTCTCAAATGAAATTGTTTTAGTAGAACACACGCGTGTTGTTGGCACAAAACATATTGAAAATATTGAAGATCTTATATTAAATTTAGCGCCAGGTGACAAATTAAAATTAATTCGCGACACTAAAAATCTTTACAACAAATATAGCATTAAAATCACAAATCAAGACAGTGTAAAACTTGGGTTTGTATCGTGTAATAAAAATGAAATGCTTGCAAGTATGCTTGATGGCGGAAAAGAAATTTTTGCGCGAATACTCTCAATCAGCAAAATTGACGATTGGAACAAAATTGACATCGAGGTGATCTTGAACGACTAAATAAAATTGGTACAAATAATACCTGATATATTTTGTACCAATTTGCAGGTCAAGGGCGAATAATAAGACCCCATAAAATAGGAGTAAAAATGAAAAATTCTCAAGTATTTAAATACAGCGGAAAAATTATTAAAACACCAGATTTTTTAGTGCCATGGATTCCAGAAATAAAATTTATAGACCCAAAATTTGGTCTTCCTTTGTACTTAAATGGCCAAAAAATTGAAATGACTCAATACAACTCATCACAAGATGAATATGGTCAAGATGGTGCACGCACTGGTGGACAATTTTATACAGAAGCCATGCGTCACACAGATGAAAGTGAGCACGAACTTCGACTAAGCTGTTTTCAGGCAGCAGAAATTTTTTATCTGCAAGGTGCTTATTTTGGTACTAACTGGTGCTTTGAGGGGCTTGGATACATTTATAGCTACAATAGATGTGAAAGTCGCAATTTAATTCGCACAATCGATTATCTTAATTGTATGTACAACAATTGGAAAGCTGGCAATTTAATGGAACATCTTTTACCATACGAGGCAAAGGCGCAATACATATATGATCAATTTAAGGCTGGTAATATCTGTGTTGAACTAGCCGAAATCATGCAAGATGCTCCTAATCATTTTATAGATGTTGATCCTGAGAAAATAAAAGAAGATACAAATAAATGGGCATTTGCAGCTTATGAGTTTGCTGCTGGTTTAGGATACCCAGAAAGTTGCTATAAACTTGGCGACATGTATAAAAATGGTCGCGGTTGCGAACGCGACTACGACAAAGCTTTTCAACTTTATAAAAAGTCTTATGAAATTAGCAAATCGTATGAAGAGGTCCTTTGGGGAAGTGCAGCATTTAGGCTGGCTATGGCGTATGAAAACGGCCAAGGATGCAAACAAAATTTTGCAAAAGCACTAGAATATTACGAAATTGCAAGCACAGGCCTAGAGATTGCAGTTGATTCGGGAGAATGGTTTTATAAAAAAGTCCTTCGTGACGCACAAGAAGGCGTGTTACGTTGCAAACAAGAACTCGCTGGCAACTACTAAACGTTAGAGACGGAGTGCAGCACTTGGGGACGGTAACCTTAGTGTTGCAGCACTTGGGGAAGGCAACCTTAGTGTTGCAACACTTGGGGAAGGTAACCTTAGTGTTGCAACACTTGGGGACGGTAACCTTAGTGTTGCAAAAAAATCGCTGGTTATAATATAATCTTATATACTTATAAAGTACGCAATTCAAGGAGACACAATGAACGACGAAGCTGAGATTTCACAGGATGGCCAGCAAGTTAGTTTAGAAATGCCAGAAGTGCTAGAAAAAGTCCTTTTTTACTCAATAGAAGAAGCGCAAAATGCACTAAAAGAAAAAGATGGTTTTGAGCCTTTCAGTATTGTTGTTGAAAAAGATAACATGATTATTGAAAAATATCCTGGTGACACCCCTGAACAAATTCGCAATAATGCATATATGCAAATTAAAACCGCATCAGCTTTTGCTAATTACTATACCTTTTGTTATGATGGCTACCTTGACACCGAAGACCCAGAAACTGGCAAAAACAAGGTCATGGATGCAATCATTGTTGAATGCGCAGAAAAAGGTATGAAAAACTCACACGCCATTTGTGTACTCTACGAAAAAATTAACGAAAAATATAAATTTGAAGAAGCAGCCTATGTAGGGCCAGCCGAAATGTTTTTTGATAACACAAAAGAAGAAGTCGATGTTGATGAATTCAAAAAGTATCAAGAAAAATTCTTAAACGAAAGCAAAGAAAATAAAGATTAGGAGAAATTTGTTTCATATGTAACATTATTCTTTTTAAAGAATAATTCGCAAAATCGCAATAAAAACAAAAATATGACATACACATTAAAGACACAAAATCATTTTGATAGTGCGCATTTTTTAAGCGACTACCACGGCAAATGCGAAAACTTACATGGTCACCGCTGGATTGTAGAAGCCGAAATTACAAGCGCAGAACTACAAACTCAGGGCGATGAAAAAGATATGGTTTGTGATTTTTCGTCATTTAAAGATTCGCTAAATGAAATTTGCAAAGAATTTGACCATACTTTTTTAATTGAAGAAAGCTCTCTTGCAAAAACAACAATTGAAGCCTTAGAGCAAGAAGGCTTTTCCGTAAAAATATTACCGTATCGCACAACCGCCGAAAACTTTGCAAAAGATATATTTGAAAAACTAGCAAAATGTGGCATGCCAGTTAGTAAAATCAGCGTATACGAAACACCAAATAACTGTGCAATTTATACAAAATAAAGGGGCAAAATGATACGCATTGGATCCATTGTAGTATTAATAATCGTTGTAGCAATTCTTTATATTGCTGTGCGCAATCTTCGCAAACGCAAAAGCCCTGCATGCTTTATAGACTCTGACCTCTTTACAGAAAAAGACAAGGAAAATTTTCCAGAACCTTTAAAATCTTGCAAAACTTGTCCAAACGCCGTCGACTGTCTAGGTTGCGACTTTAACATAAAAGAAGAACGAGAACTTGAAGATCAAGAATACACGCTATAATAACAAAAGTCAAAAATACAAATGGTTGAGACAATAAAAAACATAAAAAGTTATGGCTTAACCGCCTCGAGTGAAGATTACATTGAAGCAATTTATGAACTTAGTGACTCGGGGTCAAAAAGTGTTCGTTCCACAGATTTAGCAGCCTCGCTTGGCGTATCAAAAGCATCCGTAACAAAGGCTCTTAAAAGGCTAAAAGAAAATGGCCTTATTGAGCAACTTGCATATGGCGACATCAGCATTACAAAGAAAGGCCAAGAATACGGCCAAACGGTTTTACAAAGACATATTGCTCTTCGTTCATTTTTAACAAATGTTCTAAAAATTGATTCTGCAAAGGCCAATGAAGAAGCTTGTAAGATGGAACATACAATTTCGCAAGAAACAATGGATAAATGGATAGCGTGGTTACAAGAAAATGGAATTAGCTAACAAAACCTACTTTGGCTTTTATTGTTTTTTAGAAAATCAACTAGAAAACGAGCTCTGCCAAAACAAGGGCGACAATATTTCGGTCGGGCAAGAAATCTCTATAAAAATTGACACTTATCTAAATGATTATATGAAAGAATTACCACGAGCACGTGTTTACAATTTGGCAGACGAACTTGTGGGTTTTCTTCCCAAAAACAAAGCGACACAATTGCAACAAGCCGAGCAAGATGGCTTCAAAATTCGTGTTTGCGTTAGCGCTGTTACCTACGACGAAGGTATTGAAGAATATATGGCACAGGTCGCGGTAATTGCATACTTGCCAAATAACACAAACTTTTTTGATGCTTTATGCACAAAAATGTTTGAAAACATTGCCGGCGGGGATCATGTCAAAATTCAGCTTTCTGAAAAAGAATTGCAGGCTATACTCAACACGCCTGTAGACAAAATTAAACTTGAGACAATCGCCTTTCCAAAACTTGAAAAAGGCAAGGCCTACTATAAAAAACACGCAACCGGCACCGAAAAAATGGTTATTGCAGCATCTCAAAATAAAATAGGTTGTTGGATTGGGTCCTTTGCAGTTTTTGCGGTTGTTGGAGCAGCGATAATATTCATTGTTTTAAAAATTATGGGAATTGTGTAAATGTTAAGCGAGCGTATTTTATCTCAAACAGTAAAAACTATGAATAGTCATTACTTGGCAATGAAGCCAATTAATGACGACTTTGAGCTGCCACACCCTAAAAAAAATCTAAAATACATGCTCTATATACATGTTCCTTTTTGTGAAAGGCTCTGCCCATATTGTTCTTTTAATCGTTTTCCATATAAAAAAACTAGGGCTGTTGCATACTTTAAGGCACTGCGAAAAGAAATTCGTATGCTAGCAGATGCAGGCTACGACTTCGAAAGCGCGTATTTTGGAGGAGGCACACCAACAATAAACCTTGATGAGCTTGTTAAAACAATCAATCTAATTAAACGAATATTTAGTGTTAAAGAGATTAGCTGTGAAACAAACCCTAATCACTTAGGTGATGCGTATTTAGATGCGCTAAATGGCAAGGTAGACCGGCTTTCAGTTGGCGTTCAAAGTTTTGATGACAGACTTTTAAAACAAATGGACCGCTACGACAAATACGGCAATGCGCAAAGTATTGCTTGTGCGCTTGAGTATGCATCCAAGGCAAAAGTTTTTAAATCACTAAATGCAGATTTCATCTTTAACTTTCCGGCACAAAGCCTTACAAGCCTAAAACATGATTTAAATATTATTCAAGAAATTAATATTAACCAGGCAACGTTTTATCCTTTGATGGCTAGCCCTGTGGTTGAAAAATCGCTCAAAGCCACTGTTGGAATGGTCGACTATAATCGCGAGCGTAAATTTTACGAAACTATTTGTCATGAGCTTTGTGACAAGCGTGGTGCGAAATTTACCTATGGCAGCGCCTGGACATTTAATGCAAATAGTGGCAACATGATTGACGAATACATTGTTGACTACGAGCAATACCCTGCCGTAGGAAGCGGTTCTATGTCTTATTTAGATAATAAACTATTTGTTAATACATTTAGCATAAACGAATACATCGAAAAGATTGATCGGGGCGAGTTAAGTATTTCAAGCTATGTGAAGTTTAAAAAACATGACCAAATGCGCTATAGGTTTATGATGCAACTTTTTGGACTAAAGCTTGATAAAGTACAATGGTATGCCGATTTTAAATGTACGCCTGCAAGTGGACTGCCTGCAGAATATGCCTTTATGAAGCAAAATGGAGCTTTTGAAAACGAGGATGACAATTATATTACGCTAAGTAACAGGGGTCGTTATCTGCTTGTTGTTATGATGAGACAATTTTTTATTGGCGTAAATTCTGTTCGCGACAAAGGGCGCATGAGTTTGCCTTCTTCAGAGCAAGAGTTGCTTTTTAAAGATGGTGTCACCGCCGACAAACTCTAAACAATTAACAAAAATATCGAGCTAAACAACAACTCATTTGAAACAATTAAGTAATTTTTACTCTGCTATAATCGAATGACTCTTTACATAAAATTTTACATAGATCTTAGATGTCAATTTCAAGTGCTAAGAAATTTTTAGACATTTTTATTTTTGAAAAATAAATTTTACTAAAAATCTATTAGCGTATCTTTTGCATTAACTCTATTGCGGAAGAAGACAAGTTGAACGCTCATGACAAGTTGAACGCTCATGACAAACAACATCCAGAAT
>JAKSUU010000010.1 GCA_024408695.1 Coriobacteriales bacterium
GCTGCTACAACGGCGGATACATCTATTCCTGTTCTAAATGGCTTCAATGAATACAGTGATGATGAGCTTGCTAGCTTTTTAGATGCAAATGGTCTAGCTATGGATTATGATGATTTGCATTTTATTCAAAATTACTTTGCTCAAAGTTTACATAGACAGCCAACGCTTACAGAAATCAAATTAATCGATACTTATTGGTCGGATCACTGTCGTCATACAACTTTTAATACTGAGCTTGACGAAATTGACATACAAGATTCGCAAGTAGAGCGTGCTTTTGAAACCTATAAGCAATTGCGCGAAAAATTAGGACGTCAAGACAAGCCAATTACGCTTATGGATTTAGGAACAATTGCTGCCAAATATCATAAAAGCGTAGGTCTTTTAAACTGCTTAGATGAAAGTGAAGAAATCAATGCCTGCACAATAAAGGCTAAAGTTGATGTTAATGGGCAGATTCAAGATTGGCTTTATCTTTTTAAGAATGAAACACACAATCATCCAACAGAGGTTGAACCATTTGGTGGTGCTGCAACATGTGTTGGTGGCGCAATTCGCGACCCTCTCAGTGGTAGATCTTTTGTTTACCACGCAATGCGTGTTACAGGTGCGGCAGACCCTACTCAAAAAGTTAGCGATACAATGCCATCAAAACTTTCTCAATATACAATTTGCAAAAAGTCTGCAAGTGGTTTTTCTTCTTATGGTAATCAAATTGGCCTAGCTACTGGAATGGTTCATGAATTTTATCATCCAAACTATGTAGCAAAACGCTTAGAGGTTGGAGCTGTTTGTGGTGCTGCTCCAGCTAAAAATGTTGTGCGTGAAAAGCCAATTCCAGGCGATGTAATAATTTTACTTGGTGGCAAAACCGGTCGCGATGGCATCGGCGGTGCTACGGGCTCTTCTAAAGCTCATACATCAAGTTCGATTTTAACTTGTGGCGCTGAGGTTCAAAAAGGTAATGCTCCAGAAGAACGCAAGTTGCAACGCCTTTTTAGAAACGAAGCAGTTTCAAAAATGATTAAACGTTGCAACGATTTTGGCGCTGGTGGCGTTAGTGTTGCATGTGGAGAACTTAGCGATTCTATGGATATTTATCTTGAACGCGTGCCGTTAAAATACAAGGGCTTAACTCCCACAGAAATTGCAATTAGCGAAAGTCAGGAGCGTATGGCAGTTGTTGTTGCGCGAGAAAATTTAGATGAGTTCTTAAAATGCGCCCTGGCAGAAAATATTGAAGCTACTCATGTTGCGGATATTACGGATAGCGGATTTTTGCGCATGACATACAATGGAGAAGTATTTGTTGAGCTCGAACGTTCATTTTTAGATACAAATGGTGTTGCTAAGCATGCAAAAATTGAAGTAGAAGATTATAAAACTGCTCAAAAACCAAGTGTTGTATCTTTGACTGGCGTCGATACAGCCTCTGATTTTAGTGCTTGGGATATTTGTTCAAAATTTGGGGATGGCAATCAAAATTTGAACATCGAGGAACGCCTCATTAAACTTGTTGGTGACATTAACATAGCTTCGTCTATTGGTCTTGGCGATACCTTTGATTCAAATATTGGTGCATCAAGCGTTCTTGCTCCTTTTGGTGGCAAATATCTTAGAACAAAAGTTCCTGCCATGGTCTCTCTTTTGCCAGTGGAAGGTAAAACCACAACTGTGTCTGGTATGTCATTTGGATTTAATCCGCATTTGAGTTTGCACAATCAATATCTTGGTGGATATAATGCCGTTTTAGAAAGTTTATGCAAATTAGTTGCTGTAGGCTTTAATCCTCACGATGTACTTTTGACATTTCAAGAATATTACGGAAAGCTTAAAAATGATCCTAAAAAGTGGGGAAGACCTTTTGCTTCTTTGCTTGGGGCTTTGCAGGCCCAGGTAGATTTTGGCCTTTCTTCTATTGGTGGCAAAGATTCTATGAGTGGTAGTTTTGAAGACATTGATGTTCCTCCTACGCTAATTAGTTTTGCTACTGCTTTAGGTGATGCTAAAAATATAATTTCAAATGAATTTAAGCAGGCAGGTCATAATCTTTTCTACCTTTGTGCAAAAGAAGATGACGCGCGCTCCCAGGCCGAACTTCTTGATTTTATATACAAAAATATTTGCCACAACAATATATTTTCTGCTTCTACTGTTGGCTATGGTGGCGCCTTTACACAGCTATTTAATTCTTGTATTGGTAATGAACTTGGTCTTGACCTCTCACAATTAAGTGCAAGTGAACTTGATGATTTATTCAAAGAAAACTATGGTGCTTTTATAATTGAAGTTGAAGATGATTTTGCTTTGGCTGGCGACCTCAATTTTGAACTCAAAAAACTTGGTAGCACAATCGATGACTTCGCAATAATAACTACAGACGAAAATATTAATCTTCAAAATATTTTAAAGGTGTGGCAACAAAAACTTCATGGTGTCTATCCATACATAGAGCAGGGCGATGCAGTTGCGTCAATCCCGCCTATGACTTCAAAAACCGAGACAATTTCAACAGTATTTGCGCGTCAAGAAGCTGCTCAGCAACACTTGGGGGACGGTAACCTTACTGTTGCACAACAGGGGGACGGTAACCTTACTGTTGCATTTTCGCAAAGTCCTCAAACGCAGCCATCACAATTTGCAAAACCACGTGTTTTAATTCCTGTATTCCCTGGAACAAATTGTGAATATGACAGTGCTCGTGCTTTTGAATTTGCGGGCGCTAAGCCAGAAGTCTTTATTGTTAATAATCAAAGTCTAGACAAGTTAAATGAAAGTATAGAAGCTTTTGCTAATAAACTTTCGCAAACGCAAATTGTCATGATTCCAGGTGGTTTTAGCGGTGCAGATGAGCCCGACGGCTCTGCAAAATTTATTTGTTCATTTTTTAGAAATAGTAAAATTACAGATAATTTGCGCAAGCATATAATTTATGGCGATGGCTTAATTCTTGGGATTTGCAATGGCTTTCAAGCTTTAATTAAACTTGGTCTTGTGCCCTTTGGGGATATAATCGAGCAAAAAATGTTTAATCCCACTCTTACTTTTAATACAATCGGTCGTCACGTTTCTAAATATGTAAATACTCGTATTGTTAATAATATTTCACCTTGGTTAAATAGTTTTAATCCAGGCGATATCCATACCATACCTATTAGCCATGGCGAAGGTCGATTTGTTGCAGAAGAAAAAGTTATTAAAACTCTTATCGACAACGGTCAAATTGCAACGCAATATTGCGATTTAGAGGGAAAATCTTCTATGCATTCAAGCATCAATCCAAATGGATCTATGTATTGTATTGAAGGAATTACAAGTATAGACGGCAGAATCTTTGGCAAAATGGGCCACAGCGAACGTACTGGAAAAGACCTTGCCAAAAATATAACAGGAAATAAATATCAAGCAATTTTCGAAAACGGCGTAAACTATTTTGCTTAAGCATGGCAATTTTTGATTTAAGACTTAGTTTTGATGCAAAGAATAAAGATAATCAATTATTTTTTTGTTGCCTTTGGCTTCTCATTGATTTTTTGCATAGGGTGTTCAATTTTTGCATTTGCGAGCCAAAAAAATATTGATTTTTGTACAATCCAGCCTTCATATATGTATGAGTCTTGGCAAACTGGCGATGAGCATATATCTCTTCCTGAAGACGCAAGCGATATGGGTGATATCATCCCAGCAGCTGTACGTAAATGCCAATCGCGTTTTCCCAGCTTTACATATTCAACATCGCTTAAAGACGACCAGGTAAAATGTGATGCTATTGAACAGATTCATCCAAATCAGATTGTTATTTGGCAAGGCCATGGCGATTGGGATGAGGTAAATTCTCTTATTATTTTAGAAACAGATACAGCTTTTAGTACTTATTCTAGCGATCCTGCTTATACAGAAGACATTGCTAATAAGTTAATTGTTGAGGTCCCAGGTGGTTATTATGCTGGCATTACACCTGGTTATATCGATAAATATGGTGGAGATATGTCAGGCTCTTTTATTTATTTAGGTTCTTGCGAAAGTGGACATGAGGGTAATACATCTCTTGCACAGGCTTTTTTAAACAAGGGTGCTGCTGCAGTTATAGTTAATACACATACTATACAAGCTAATTATGGCAATATTATGCAATATACCGTAACAACACTACTAACAGAAATCAATCCTACTACAGGCAACTATTATCTACTTGGCGATGCGCTTGCAAAAGCAAAATCAATTTATGGAACAAATGATTTAGAAAAAGGTTGGTATCCTGCTGCTTTGGGAGCAGAGCCTTTTATTGTCGGAGATGCAAATTGGCGAGTAGCACAAGTTGACCCACCAGCGCCTACGCCAGATCCAGAACCTCAAACTGATGTTGAAATTTTGGATTCTAAAACAGAGCCAGAAACTATTGGTAGCTCTACCAACACTGGTGATGGTGATTTTGCTTTTTGCATGATTACTATTGCAACTGAAATTATTTTGAGTTTATGTGCTTGTAAAAACGAAATTATCCAAAGCTAATACCCTCTGGCGTCATGTGATCAAAATATAGGCATTCTAAAAATATAAATATTCCTACAACTGCAGCAAAGATTATATGAGCTACACTGCGTGGTATTGAATTTAAAAATCGTTCAAGCAGTGGGTATACCAAAACGATTATAACAAAAGCTGCAAGCGAATAAACCAAAGAGTTTTGCAAAACAATTTGTCCCATAAAGTTAAATGGCAATTCTCTATAATCCCATAGTTCGTAGTTGGCATTAGCAGTAATACCAGTTGTAAAGTCTATTCCAACAGAAATAAATGCAGTAACTCCAAATATTATTACGTAAGGCAATATTTTATGTTTTGGCATTTTCTTAACGAGCCATTCTTTAAATGGGAAAATAATTGTTGCTCCAAGCACAACGGCAATTCCTTCAGCAGGGAAGGGGTGTAGCCACCATTCCCATAGCATGAGGTTTGAATAGTCAACATCTCCCATAAAAAAGCCCGCTTCTATGAACTTGCAAAATACAATTTCTGCCCAATGTCCCACAATAGAGAACAAGCAAAAATAGATGATTGCGTTGCGAACCCACGGCCAGGTAAATGGTTTAGAAACATAATCGCTTAGTCGTTTTGGTTTATTAATTTTTTTCTTAGTTTCTTCAATTTGTTTATTTCTATTGTTATTTGTATCTTCGTTATTATTTTCATCCTCGCTTGAACTAATTTTATTCTTAGCCTTTGTCCAAACATGATGCACAACATTTATATCTGTAGTAAAACATTCCTTTACTTTTTTGGATGCTAAAAAGTAAATGAAAATTGCAATATCAATTACAAGGTGCTCTGTAATAAAAACATTTATTGTTAAAGTGCTAATTAGCGAGCTAAGTGTTATGTATGCGTCTGAGAAAAATAAATTTATTGCGCTAAAACCCGAGCTTAATATAGCAGCTAGTGGTATAAAAATTCTTGCATTAACGCTGCGTCTTTCTATTAGCCAAATAGACATAACAGCCACTGCCATTTGAAACAAGGCGTAATACATGCCTGTGTCATATAAAAAAATCTCTGGCTCTATTAATACCGCGTAAAGCGCTCCAAAAAGTATAATTATAAAATAATATACTTCTATGAATCTAACAGGAATCGGTATTTTGTTTGGCATGTTTGCTTGTAGTTCTTTAACTTCAGATTAAACATTAATGAGATATAAAGTTTGTAAAATGCTATAGCCTGCAACAATAAAGATAAATACAATGTTCATAATATTTGGGGGGACCTTTTGAATTTGTCTTTCCATCCATGGATATAAAAACCAGGTGACAAGAGCAGCTACAGCTCCAAATGCAAGAGTATTTTGCAGGCAAACTTGCCCCATAATATTGCAAAAATGCGTGGAGTAATCCCAAAGTTGAAGATGATCATTAACAACTAAGCCCATGCTAAATTCAATAATGCTGCAAAGTAGCGCACCAGCAACAAAAGTAATGATAAATGGCGAGATTTTATATTTGCATTTTTTTCTTAGCCACATAAAAAATGGATAAATTAATAGTGCAATAATTACTACTGCAAGACCTTCCATTGGAAATGGATAAAACCAGTCGCGCCAAAGCATTGTATTTGTGGGATCATATGCGCCTTCAACAATGCCAAGACGTATGAGCTGGCACATTGCAGCTTCCATCCAGTGTCCAACAACGCTAAATACACAGTAATAAATTATTAAATTTCTAACCCAAGGCCATTTCCATGGTTGAATTTTTACATCATAAAAACTTGTTTTTTCCGTTTTGTTTTCATTGTCCTTGTTTCTGAGTGAGAATTTTCTTGTTAGTGTGAGTTTTACACGTTTTGAGAAAATGAAATAAACAAGAAGTATTGCACTAAAACTTATGTCGAAGCCATAGCTTACTGAGGCTGTCGTGATGCCACCATCAATAAATTCTACACCGCCAATGCCAAATATGCTAAATAAAAAGTTGACTATAATATCAACGGAAAGAATGACAATCATATAGATTCTCATTACCTTAAACCTATTAAAGTAAAGCCAAAGCGCAATTGCCTGGAAAATCAAGCCAACAAATAGATACATTACAGGCGCGTTATATGTGATGTTGTCGCGTGAAGTTAAAATCAAAGAACACAATGTAAAAAAGATTGAGAAAATATATAGACCCATTACCACAGCGAGAGCACCATGGTGTCCTGGCTGGCTAAATTTTACCGTTTTGTAAAAGTCTTTCGATTTTTTTGTCGCGTTTTTATGAGCTTTTTTTGCAGCTTTTCTTGCTAGTTTTTCTTTTTGTCTAAGCTCTTTTTTTATTGCTTTGTCTTTACCGTTGTAAGCTTGTGTGGCTGCTTTTGCTTCAAATAGTTCTATATCTGCATCAAGAGCCGCTTTAGTAGAAAGAGTAGCAACAACATTAGCATCTTTTACAGACTCATCGATAAGCTTAATAGCACCATCAATTGTGCTTGAGTCACTTGCAATTTGTTGTTCAACTTGGTAGAGGTCAAGCTCGGCGTCGTTTAATGCTTCTTTGCCTTGCAAACTTTCTTCTTCTACTTCAAAAGGTGGGAAATTTTCATCTATTTCCTTTTGTTCGGATTTTTCTGTATCAGCCATTTTGCTTTTTCTCCTTCTTTATTTATAATAAATTATAAAACATTTTTTTAAGTGTTATATAATTTATTGTTTAATAATTCTTTTTTAACAAGGAGATATTATGCCAGAAAATCCAGGAATGGGACATATTGCAAGTATCAAAGTAGTTGGTGTTGGTGGCGGTGGAACAAACGCTGTTAACCGTATGATTGAAGCTGGTGTTCGCGGTGTTGATTTTATTGCAATAAATACCGATAAACAAGCATTAGATATTTCATCTGCTCAAACAAAAGTTCACATTGGCGAAGAGCTAACTCGTGGTCTTGGTGCGGGCGCCGATCCTTCAATTGGATGTCAAGCGGCAGAAGAATCGCGCGCTGCAATTACAGAAGCCTTAGAAGGCGCAGATATGATTTTTGTTACTGCTGGTGAAGGTGGCGGAACTGGTACAGGTGCTGCTCCAATTGTTGCAGAGATTGCAAAAGAACAAATTGGTGCTTTAACTGTTGCGGTTGTTACAAAACCATTTGGATTTGAAGGTCGCAAAAGCATGGAACAAGCCGAAAGCGGCATTGCAGTTTTGCAAGATAAAGTTGACACAATTATTACAATTCCTAACGATAGGCTTTTGCAGGTTATCGAAAAACGCACTAGCATGCTTGATGCTTTTGCTATGGCAGATGACATTTTACGTCAAGGCACACAAGGTATTACAGATCTTATTACTACCCCTGGTTTGATTAATCTTGATTTTGCGGATGTTCGTAGTGTTATGAAGGATGCTGGAAGTGCTATGATGGGTATTGGCATTGCTAGTGGTGAAAATCGTGCTGCCGAAGCTGCATCTCAGGCTATTACTTCAGATTTATTAGAATCTTCTATTGTTGGTGCAAAACGCATTCTATATTCAATTTCTGCTTCATCCGAAATTTCACTTTCTGAAATTAGTGAAGCTTCTAATGCAATTGCCGATGCAGCAGATGCCGAAGCTCAAATTATTTTTGGTACTGTTGTTGATGATTCACTCGAAGATCAAATTCGTGTATCTGTTATTGCTACAGGATTTGATGGTAAAGCTGCACCTGCTAAATCAGATACATTTGGTTCTGTTGCCTCTAAGCCACCTACATTTTCAAAAACTCCTAGTGTGTCAAGTGCATCAGATTCTTTAGACGACGACATTCCAGATTTTCTTAAACGCAGAGATTAATAAATGTGTGCACTTAGTTTTCCAACGGATTTATCTTTATATGAACAAACTCACACTTTAATTGCTTTTTCCAATCGTCTTGGCGGCTTTAGCATTGGAGAGTTTGGTGAGCTTAATCTTTCTTACGATGTTGGCGATGATACAAATATTGTAAAAAGGAACCGAGACATTTTTATTAATGCTATTCAGCTATCAGTCGACAACAAAGCAAAATTGCAATCTTTGATTAACCCTATACAAGTTCATGAAACCTTATGTTTATCTGCTCAAGAATACAAACGTGAAGGTACAAGATTCGAATGTGATGCAATATTTTGTAATGAAAAATTACAACCTGTTATGTTATTATTTGCAGACTGTGTTCCTGTAATTGCTGTAGCCGAATCTGGAAATTTTGTTGTTATTCATAGTGGTTGGAGAGGATGTTACAATGAGGTTTCAAAGCATGCTTTAGCAAAGTTTATGTCATTTGAAAATTCTGATATTTGTGAATTTAATTTTTATATTGGTCCTCATATATGTTCTCGTTGCTTTGAAACATCTAGCGATGTAGCTTCAAAATTTTCTGATAAATTTGGAACAGATGTGCTTTTGTCAAAAACAAATGTTGATCTATGTGGAGTAATTAAACACACGTTAATCTCTTTGGGCGCAACTAATGAACGTATTGCCTGTTCTAGTGATTGCACCGTTTGTAAAAATAATTTGTATTTTTCTTACCGAGCTCAAAATCAAGTATGTGGTAGACAGTGTGCGTTTGGAGTTTGTTTATAATTTCAATGTTAAATTTAAGCAAAAATATAGCTAGTGTAGAAGATGAAATACTATCTGCTTGTCAAGAATACGGTCGTTTACGTAACGATGTTAAGCTTGTGGCGGTAAGCAAAACTGTTGATTTTGCAACAGTTGCAAAAGCCAACAATTTAGGATTATGCGATTTTGGTGAAAACAGAAGCGATGTATTTTTGGATAAATTTAATCAAAATCCCAATTTAAATTGGCACTTTATTGGAAGATTGCAATCACGCAAAGCACGTGATGTAGTGGGGCGGGCATGTCTTATTCATTCTTTAGATCGCATCTCGCTTATGAATGCAATTGAAAAAGAAGCATCTAAACAAAATATTGTTCAAAGTGTCTTAGTGCAACTTAATATTTCAAAAGAGGCATCAAAGGCTGGCCTTGATGAATCACAGTTAGATGAATTTTTACAAATGTTATGTGCTTGCTCGCACATAAAGGTTTGCGGGCTTATGACCATTGCCCCCTTTGGTGATTTGTTAACTGCAGAAAAATGTTTTGAAAGACTTTGTTTTATTCGTGAAAAGTATAAAGAAAAGTATAAATCTGTTTCGAATATTGATTTGTGTGAGCTTTCTTGTGGCATGACTCAAGACTTCGATTTAGCTATAAAACATCAAAGCACAATTGTTAGGATTGGTCGTAAAATCTTTTCTAGTTAAAAATCAAAAATTTGCAAAATTTTTTAATTATTTTATATAAAAAATAAATATATATTGTTATACTAAAATTATCAAATTTAAATTGTTATTTTAGTTAATAATTATATATAAATCTAGGGGTAACTTGTGAGTATTATTGATAATGTGAAAAAAAAATTGACTTCTAATACCGATGAAGATGATTACTATTATGATGATGAAAATCCTCAAGATTATGATGAGGATTATGACGATTATCAAGACACGCACACGAACAATGTAGGCGAGCACTTTTTAGAATACGAGCCCGAATCTTTTACCAATATTAATATCAACCCCAAAAAGAAACCAAAAGTTGCAAGAAGTTCAAGCGAACGTTCGCGAGGAACAGATTTTGGATCATTACGAGTCGGCTCAAATACTACAAATAATTTCGATCCAGAACCAACATTTTTAGATCAAAATGATAGATATTCAGATAATATGCATTCGAGATCGACATCTCGAGTGGCTTCTCAATCTGCATCTAATAGAATATCTAGTAATAATTATGACTCTGCAGGTGCTGATTCTTCAAATCGCAACGCTGCAGAATCTAGGCATACAAATTCATATCCTTCAAACACAAGAAGCAGTAACTCAAACGATGCTTTTACAACAGATCCTAATTCAATGTCTGGTGTGCTATATGCTACAAAACCTACTTCACGTGCGACTAGTCAAAGTTCAAGCATAAAAATTATTCGTCCAAGTCGTTATGAAGATGTTGAAGGAATTGCTAGTGCCTTTAAAAGTGGCAATACGGTTGCAATTGTTCTTCCTCGCAATTCAATTGAACTTTCAAAACGCATTCTTGATTTTTCTTTTGGTGTCGCCTGTGCACTTGATGGGTCTGTAGATAAACTGGGTGTTAGGACCTACGTTTTAAGTAAAAAGCATACGTCTTTAACCGAAAAAGATTTAGAGTATTTAAAACTTCGTGGTGCTATTGACTAAATCAATGAGCAAAACTTCCTCTTCAAATAATAAAAATCTTTTAATTGTTGGCGCTGGTAATATGGGCAGCGCAATTTGTGAGTGTCTTGTTACTAGTCAATTTTATGGTCGCAATCATGTTTATGTTATAAATCCAGGTGAAGAAAAAAGGACAAGGCTCTCTAGCAATTTTAATGTTAAAGTTTTTGAAGATGCAAAAAGTTTTTTTAATTTTGCAAGTGACAAAATTTTAGATTCTTTGTGTATTCTTTTGGCAGTTAAACCTCAGGTTTTAAAAGATGTTTGCATTGATTTGTTCAACTTTGGATTGAGCAATAATCTAATAATAAGCATTGCTGCTGGTGTTAAAGCAGATTCTATTAATTCTTATTTTGACAATACTTGTCGTGTTGTAAGAGTAATGCCTAACATTGCTCTTTTAGTAAATGAGGCAATGAGTGGCATTTGTCCATCTACTACATCTAACGACGATGATTTAAACTTTACGCAAGATTTATTTAATTTAATGGGTAAAACCATTGTAGTTGAAGAAGATCAGATGGATATAGTATGTGCATTATCTGGTAGTGGACCAGCCTTTTTTGAAGCCATTGTAAAATATATGAGTGAGGTAGCACAAGATCTTGGTCTTGATGGGCATCAGGCAAATCTATTGGCTCTGCAAACAATGTTTGGAACTTCTAAGCTTGTTTTAGACAAAGAATTAGATTTACAAAGCGCCATAGATAGTGTTTGTAGTCCTGGAGGCACAACTTTGGCTGGGCTTGATAAAATGGAAGATTTAAATTTAGAAGATGCTATTAAAGAAGGCGTTCGTAGTGCTCATAATCGCAGCATTGAACTGGGGTCATAAATGTATTTTAGTATTGTTACATTTATATTGGGGCTTGTTGATGTTTATGTTGGCATTATAGTCATTTATATTTTAATGAGTTGGCTTCCAAATAAAAATGGATTTATATTAAACTTATATAAAGGTTTAGGTTTTATATGTGAACCTTATCTTGGATTATTTAGAAAAATTATTCCGCCTATTGGTGGAGGAGGTTTCGGATTAGACATTAGCCCTATTATTGCAATAATTGTACTTCAATTATTTGCAAGGTTAATAGTAAGATTATTTTAGAGGAGGAATTATGGCACTTACATCAAAAGAAATTAATGAGCAAGGATTTGAAACCCAGATGAGAGGTTATAACATCAAGCAAGTTGATAGTTATTTAGAATATATTGCAAATGAGGTGGATGTTTTAAATAATGTAATTTTTGAGTATGAAGAACAAATTGAAAAACTTAGCAACGGAGGCGCAGACAGCACACAAGACTTAAGTTCCGCTGTTAATAATAACGAAGAATTGTTGCTAGAACTCAACAGCGCAAATGCTAAAATTGCTGAGTATGAAGCTAAAATTGAACAAATGCAAAAACAAATTGATAGTTTGACTCTTAAGGCTTCATCTAGTGCAGAACTTGACATTGCTAACGCAAAGATTAAACAGTTAGAAGATAAATTACAAACACAACGAGACAATGCAGATGTAATTTCAGAAGCTTATATTGCTGCTCAAAAAGGTGCCAATGAACTTAAAGAAAAAGCACGTCAAGAAGGGGAGCGCATTTACAAAGAAGCAGAAACTAATGCACGTGATTTCATTCGTGATGCTATGACAGAAAAACAAAAAATCGTCGAAGAAGCTACAAAATTAAAAGATTCTTGCGACGCCTTTAGGGCTCAATATAAAGAGATGTTAGAGCGTTTTTCACTCGAAGCACAAACTCAATTTGCTCAACTTGCTAGTCCTGAAATTCCTGAATCAAGTTTAGATGCCAGAATGCCAGCTTCAACTTATGTTTCTAATAACGATTCAAGTGCCACTTCAAAGGATCAATCTACTGGTGATTCTTCAAGTATTTTTGATTCTACAGAAGATGAGTCGGTTGTCGATGTAGTGGGTAAAGTTTCTTCAAATTCTCCAAAATCATACATGATAGATACAGATTTTTCTGATTTAGAAGAAGCTTAATTTTTTTACAAATT
Organism: Coriobacteriales bacterium; assembly: GCA_024408695.1. Classification (GTDB taxonomy): domain Bacteria; phylum Actinomycetota; class Coriobacteriia; order Coriobacteriales; family QAMH01; genus JAKSUU01. The sequence goes on from JAKSUU010000010.1 coordinate 12,783, forward strand.
CTCATATTAAAATGCCCGCATAGATGCGGGCATTTTTTTAGGTTAATTATGCAGATTGCTATTTATGTAACTCCAAAATCTTCAAAAACTTTTATGGAAGAAAATAGACAAGATGCT
>JAKSUU010000100.1 GCA_024408695.1 Coriobacteriales bacterium
CCTTAAATATTACCAATTTTTATTTACATTTTCAAAATTTAGACATGGACAAAACACGCATAGAAAACTCCCCTACAAATTTTCCTTGTCCATTCAAAGATGGTCAAACCGTTATTGATATTCACAATAAAAAACAAGGAACAATTTATCTTGGCGATAAAACATGGGATGAGTACATAAAATGGATACATGACCTTGGTGGGTGCGATTATTTTGACTCTAGAATAACTGTGGATTATGGTGAAGAAGACGAAAGAGGCTGGATTGACCACGAGCACATATGTCCACTATTTTTAGATTTTGCTTAGAATTTGTATGTAAAATAATAGTAACAAATGTTTAAAGTTAGGAATTTAGATGAAAAATTTTATTAAAGAATTTAAAGATTTCATTAATCAAGGCAACGTGCTAGAATTTGCTGTTGCTGTTGTAATTGGTACTGCATTTACCGCAATTATTAATTCTGTTGTAAGCGATCTTATCATGCCTCTTATTTCACTTATCACTGGTGGCATTGACTTTTCAGAAATGAAAGTTGTTATTGGTACAGGTCCAAACGCTGCCGCGTTTACTTATGGTAACTTTATCAACGCACTAATACAATTTATACTAATAGCGCTTGTGATTTTCTTAATCGTTAAAGTGGCTAATAGATTGCGCGAACTTGCTGGAAAAAAAGAAGAGGAATCCCCTGCCCCAACTTGCCCACATTGTTTAGAAGAAGTAAAAGAAGGTGCAACAAGATGCCCTCATTGCACTGGTGTAATAGAACAAACAAACGATAATTAACTAACAAAATTTTACATAAATTCTAAAAGCTAGCCCTGTGCCTAGAAACGAACCATACAAAAAATTTAACCAGATATTATATATTAGAAAAATTTTTCGTCTGAGCGATAGGTACAGGGCTAGCTTTAATTTTGATTATTTTACGGTAATAAGTTCGTACTTGCGAGCGCCAAGACCAATCTTTTCACCATGTGCTAATTGCGCCTTCCAATCTGATGTAGGCGTAGTATTTTTAAAATGATCGTGTTGGTCCTTAAAGCCTTTTTTCTTAAGGTTATCGCCTAAAACAGAATTTTCGTATGGCTTTTGTTTTAAACATGCATCGACACAAGCCTGGTCAAGCGCAACTGTATCGCGAGAAGCAAACATACCAATATTTGGAATAATTGGAGCATCATTTTCGCTATGACAATCACAATATGGCGAAACATCGCAAATTAATGAAATGTGAAAATTAGGACGACCATCTAAAACAGCCTTAGTATATTCCGCCATTTTTGCATCTAAAATTTCAGCTGCTTGGTCAAGTTCAAAGCTAATTGCATCAAAATTGCAAGCTCCAAGGCATCTTGCACAGCCAACACAATTAGCATCGTTAATATTCATCTTCTTTTTCTTAGCATTAAAAATAAGTCCATCGTTTGCACATTCTGCAAGGCATAATTTGCAACCACGGCATTTTTTAGAATCAATGATTGGTTTGCTTGTAGAATGCATATCCTTTTTACCAGCACGTGATCCACTTCCCATACCAAGATTTTTAATAGAACCACCAAAACCGGCAACCTCATGGCCTTTAAAGTGAGTAAGGCTCAAAATAATGTCGGCATCCATAATGCCACGACCAATCATTGCCTCTTGGGTGTAGATGCCTCCCTTAACGTGGACTGCAACATCATCGGTACCTTTGAGTCCATCGGCAATAATAATTGGGGCACCGGCAGAAAGTGGCGTAAAGCCGTTTTCCCAGGCACATTCTAAATGTTCGAGGGCATTTTTGCGCATTCCTGGATACAATGTATTGCAGTCAGTTAAATACGGCTTACCACCAAGCTCTTTAACAAGGTCAACTAATGCTTTTGTATAATTTGGACGCAGGTAACTAATATTGCCCATTTCACCAAAAGTAAGTTTAATAGCTACAAATTTTCCTTCAAAATCTATGCGAGCAATACCTGCTTTACGAGCTAAGCGTTTTAACTTTGAAGGCATACTTTCGCCACGATATGTAGTTCTGAAATCGGTAAAATATACTTTTGATTTTTTTGCTTGCGCCACAATTGCTCCTTTTTTAAATAGAAATTTTTATTCTTTGTGCATCCTTAAAATCTCACAAATTCAAAGCGATAAATATGTATCTAAATACTGTTATCCTTCAACCATGCGTTTAGCTTTCTCTGGATCGATTTCTATATTCTCAAAACGTTTTTGCATCCAATCATTATCAAAGTTTTCAGCATAAAACTTTTGAACCTCGGTAACAGGCTCTTGACCTGCAACTCTAGTATACCAACAATCCATAGCCTGCATAGTCATAATGCCATTAATAATCATAAGTACTGTAACAACAGCAGTCAAACTATAACGAATCTTCCATGGAATTTTATTGATAAGTTTGAGTATATAAGGAAGCAAGCAGCGCATATAAAATACAGCCAAAAATGCAAACATCATAGCAAACCAAAGACATGTACGACCACCAATATTCAAGAATTCATCGCTATAATCCCATGCCTTCATGCCACAGCTCATCTCCATAAAATAGCTAACAAACCACTCAAAGGCACCACAAATAATTGTGCTGGCAATAAATAAAACAATAATATTACCATTACGAAAACGGTTTAGCGGAACAGTAACAAGAACAGCACCAAAGCCATAAATTGGTGAAAACGGGCCAAAGAGCATGCCGTTTCTCCATTGCCAGTGACCTGATACAGCTACAACCTGAAATGCACCCTCAACAAATAGACCAATTACAGAGCCAATCATAAAAATCCAAAACAGATTATAAAAGTCCAGACGTATATAGCCTTTTCCACTAATATCAACACCTTGTTTGCCTTGTTTTTGACGTTCCTCGGCATCAATTTGCATAAAGTGTTTTCCAAGTTTACGTTCGCCTACCTGGGTTGGGTCTAAAAATGCTTGCAATAAAACAGCCAAGAAAAAACCAACAGCAAGAACAATTACTCCCCACTCAAAGCCGGCAACCATAATTTCAACAACAATAGTTAAAACTGTAATAATCATATTTACATATAGCATTTTTGCTGCAACGCGACGCTTATTAATAATGATAAATATTGCAACAAGCAAAACCGCAACAAATCCAAGAATAAGCAGTATAAACAATAAAATAGTATTAGTTATGATGCTTGAAGACACACCTGTAATAGATCCATTTTGCACCGAACCAATAAAGTTTTCGAGCACTTCAAACAAAGAACTAACATTAATAATAGAGGCAATAACTGCAAGAATAGCAACGATTTTTAACCAAATTGGTGTTTTAGTAGTAGCTAAATGAACAGTGCGCTCACCATATAATTTAGCAATTGCATTATATTGTCCATCTGTCAAAAGTTCCTTTTTACATTCTTTGTGAACTACATCTACCAGACCTTTAATTGATTCATCTGTAACAGCGTCTTCTGGAATCTCATTATTGATGTAATCAACAATTGGTTCAGGAATAACAACCTGTTTTTTCTTAAATAACATAATCCCCCATTTAATAAAGCTTGTAACTAGAATTATAACAAAATATGTTCAAATAACAGCCCTCAATCTGCCAGTTGGAACTAAGCTATCTGTTCACTCAAGCCTAAAGTCAAAAACTTCAAATTTTGTGCGATTGAAAAAGAAAATTGTTGAATTAGAAACTAAAGACTTCACCAACTTTTGCTTGAATACATAAATCGGCACGCGAATCTGCATAAGTTGGACTAAGATTGACTATAACCAGCCTTTTTCCTCTAAAATATTGAATCAATGAAGCCGCAGGATTAACTACAAGCGAAGTGCCTGCAACAATTAATACTTCCGCATTAGAAATAGCATTTATTGAGCCTTGGAGTATTGTTTGGTCTAAGCCTTCTTCATATAAAACAACATCGGGTTTAACTGTTCCACCGCATTTTTCACAATAAGGAACCATAGAGTCCGAATTTTTGGATAGATCAATCAATGACTCTAAATTATAAAACTTGCCACACTTCATGCAATAGTTTCTTAAAACACTACCGTGAAGCTCAAACACTTTATTACAACCTGCCTTTTGATGCAGGCCATCAATATTTTGAGTAATTACAGCACCAAGTTTACCAGATTTTTCTAGTTCTGCTAACTTTTCATGAGCTGCATTAGGATTTGCATCTTTAAAAATCATATTATTGAAATAAAACGAATAAAATTCTTCTGGAAAAGCATCAAAAAAACTATGACTTACAATTTGCTCGGGGCTAAACTTTAGCTCTTTTAACTTATTTGCACGTTGAATATCTCCGCTCTTTAATGCCGATTCTATAGCACAAGAACCAAGATCTTGCATAAAAATACCATTTGCACTACGAAAATCGGGAATGCCGCTTTCGGTAGAAACGCCAGCTCCGCCAAAAAAAACGAGCTTACCATCAGAGCATTCATCGATCCAAGTTTTTAATTTCTCAATGTCTTTTTGAAAACTTTGACTTTTCATATTAACTTTCTAACTACTTTTTGACAATTTTACCACTTGACTTATCAATCATGACCAAAAACCATACAAAATCCATCAATTTTAACCATTTTTTTAACAAGATTGTAAGAAAGTCTCTAAACAATAGTTGCTTTGCTATATTGCAAAAACATAAATTTTTAAACGCAAAAAATAAACGAAAGGAAAAAATGAAGAAAAAGATCTATAAAAAATATTCAAAAGACAAACAAGAAATAAAAATCTTACCAGCTAGCCTTAGCATTTTTTCAACTAAAAAAATAGAAATTGTCCAATTTATCAAAAAATTATTATTTATT
>JAKSUU010000101.1 GCA_024408695.1 Coriobacteriales bacterium
AATTCGAACATTAAGCATTCTTGTTATGTGTATTGGTGTTGCTACATGCTTTCAATCGATTAAACTTCAAACTGGCGATATAGGAAATCTTAGTGCTTCTTTAAGTTGGTTTGTTGGACTTTTTAACTTTGTAATTGGCGTAAGCGCTTATGTTTTAACTTGCATCAATAATAAAGGGAAAAACTATATATTTTTAACAATTGTGTTAATTGCTATTGTGTCTTGCTGTTTTTTTATGTTTGAAGATGCGGTCCTTGATATTATTGGCTATATTATAGTTTCGTTTATTAGTATTATCGTTGGACTGGGTGTGCTTTTTTATATAAAATTTCGTTTAAAATAAAATTCATTCTAAAAAATATCTAACTATATAATAAAACTGTTGCTTTATTAAGGGAGAAATAATGCGTAAATCAAATGCACAAGTTGCACTAAAGGTAATTTCAATAATTATTATGATAAGTGCCATTTTAACGCTTATTTTAGGACTTTTGTCAATATTCGGGGGAGCTCTTTTAACGGGCACAGATCAAGATAGTTTTTATGTTGCATTAGGCATGGATGCATCTCAAGCCTTATTGATTTTTGGAATCATTATCGTTGTTGCTGCTCTTGTTGATTTGTTTGTTGGAATTTTCGGTGTTAGAGGTGCAAATAATCCAGACAAAATTGGACCTTTTTATGTAATTTCAATTATTGGTGTTATTCTTGATGTTGGTGCATTAGTTTATTCTATTTTTACTGGTGGTTTTCAAGTAATGTATCTTATTGAAGCAATATTTGTTATTGTTTGCATGCTTTTAGCTGGCAGTGTTCGCAAACAAAGAGGTTCTTCAAATTATAGATAATCAGCGTTTTAAGTTAATGCAACATCCATAAAACGAAATTAATGTCATTGCATATAAAATTCCAGCAATGATATCGGTAATCCAATGAACGCCACTTATGGTTCTTGTAATTATTCCAACTACCATTAAGATGAGCAATATTATTGTGCATGGTTTATAGATTTTTGGCTTGTCAAAAATATATTTTCTAATAATTAAAATTTGGGTTCCAAAGTAACTAACAAATAAAAAGGTATGCGAGGACGGAAACGATGGTTCTAATTCTGTTTCGCCTGCAGGCATTACTGGGCGATAATTAATTGCGGTTTTGTTGAAAACTATATATATTGCAACAGAAATAGCATAAACAAACATTAATGCTAAAAGGTCATTGTCTACTTTTTTGATTGATCTACGTTTAATAAGCTGAGTAACAGTTACAAAAAAGAAAATAGCTGCAATCATAATGGCTATATAACCAATTATGGTTGAAATCGTATAAGCTGTGCTATTGTATGGAAGCATATTTTTGAATAATTCATTTATTGAACTAAACCCTACATTTGTATTTTCAAGACCTATTGGTGCAACATTTACGTACAACGATGCGATGGTAATAAGTATGGATAAAATAAAAAAAATGAGTGTTGAAAAATACCAAAATCTGAATTTACTCATAGCAATATAGTCCTTAAAAATGTGTAAATCATATTACACTACCATACAATTTAATCTCTTTTTCCTCTTGATAAAAAACTATATAAATATCAATAAATTGAAAAAAATGATTGTGCTAAAATAGAATTGCTTAAAAAATTACACTTCGTAATTTTTACCAAAAGCGCACTATAAAGTATATTTATTAAAGTTTTTTAGCGGTAAGGTGGCGATTATGACAAACGTAGAACAATTCGAACAAATCAAACTTGTTTCCAATGAACAAAGCGCTGAATTGCCGACATCTTGTCGGCAGGCAGGTGGTTTTGTTCATCTTCATGTGCACACGGAGTATTCCTTTTTAGATGGCGCATCTAAAGTTAGTGAAATATGCGCTTATGCTAAAGAACTCGGTATGCCAGCACTTGCAATAACCGATCATGGTTATATGTATGGATGTTCAAATTTTTATCAAGAATGTCTTAAAACGGGCATAAAACCAATACTTGGATGCGAAATCTATATGGTTTTAGAAGATACCATTCTTCGTTCAAAAGAACAAAAAAGACACCATATGTTACTTTTGGCAAAAAACAATAGAGGGTATAAAAATTTAATGAAAATAGTTTCAATAGCGGCTGTTGAGAATTTTTATCAAAAGCCACTTGTAACTATTGATTTACTTAAAAAATATCATGAAGGTATTATTGCAACTAGTGCATGTATGGCAGGTGCTATTCCTCGTTTTATCGATAAAGGTTCATTTGAACAGGCAAAAAATTATGCCAAGCTCTTTAGCGAAATTTTTGGAAAAGAAGACTTTTATATTGAACTTCAAAACCAAGGACCTGAAGTTATAACAGATAGCGGTACTACAGAACCACAGTTAAATGATAGTTTAGTTGCAATTGCAAATGAACTTGGATTAAAAATTATTGGAACTAACGACGTTCATTACATTAAACGTGACGATGCATATACACAAGATTTAATGCTTTGTATTGGCATGAACAAAAAAGTAGACGATCCAAACAGAATGAAATTTAAAAACGATCAGTTTTATCTAAAGTCATACGAAGAAATGCAAGTTGCTTTAGGAGATTATCCAGAATGTTTAACTAATACTCTTGAGGTTGCAGATAAATGTAATGTTACCCTAGAATTCGATAATATTATTCTACCTTATTTTCCACTGCCGCAAGGTCATACTAACGAATCTTTGCTTAAAGAAAACTGCCTAAAAGGTCTTGCCGAGCGTTACGGTAAAGATTATCCTCAAGAAGTTCAAAAGCGTTTTGAGCACGAATATCAAATTATTTGTGATAAAGGTTTTCCTGCATATTTTTTAGTTGTTCAGGAGTTTTGCCATTGGGCGCGAGAAAATGGAATTAGGGTTGGACCTGGTCGAGGTAGTGCTGCAGGTTCTATTGTATCTTATGCATTAGGTGTTACAGATCTCGATCCGCTAGAAAACGGTCTTATCTTTGAGCGTTTTTTGTCTCCAGAACGTACAGAAATGCCCGATATAGATATTGATTTTGAAGACGAGCGTCGTGCGGAAGTTGTTCAGCATGTTCGTGATTTGTATGGAGCAGAAAAGATTGCACATGTTATTACTTTTTCAAAAATGCAGGCAAAACAAGCCGTAAATGATGCTGCACGCGTATTAAATTATCCTGTATTTATTGGTCGTCAAATTTCTAAAATGATTGATGCAGACCTTGATTCTTCGCTAAGTAACAATCCAGATTTTAGAAAGAAATATGAATCTGATGCAGATGTTGCAAAAATTGTTGACGCAGCTAAAAGACTTGAAGGCATTGTACGTGGCGAGGGCGTGCACGCATCGGCTGTTATTATTTGTCGCGATGATTTAACAGAATATGTTCCCGTTAAGCGTGATACTAAAGGCACTAGTGAAATTATTACGCAATTCGATGGTGAAATGACTGCAAAAATTGGGCTTTTAAAGATGGATTTTTTGGGTCTTAAACAGCTTGGTACTATATCAACAACTTTAGAGTTAATTAAGAATAAATACGACAAAGAAATAAATTTATCTAGTAAGGAAATTTTTATTGACAAACCAACCTATGATTTAATTGTTTCTGGCAAAACAGCTGGCGTTTTTCAGCTTGAAGGTGATGGCATGAAGGGTCTTGCAAAGCAAATGAACGCATCTCAATTTGAAGACATCGTTGCTGTTTTAGCACTTTATCGTCCTGGTCCTTTAAACTCTGGTTTTTGCCAAGACTATGTTTCAAGAAAGATGGGTTCAAAAAGTATTTCTTATTATGATAATCGTTTAGCATCAATATTAGCTCCAACGTATGGGACAATTGTTTATCAAGAACAAGTTATGCAGATTTCTGTTACTATGTGCGGATTTTCTCTTGGGGAATCTGATAAAGTTAGAAAAGCTGTAGCAAAAAAGAAACTCGACTTAATGTGCGAAAAAGTACAAGTATGGGCAGATGGCCAAGAAGAAACTATGGAAATGCATTGGATCAATGGTGCTATCCGAAATGGATATTCTGAAAAAGTTGCTAAGCAAATTTGGACTGATGTTTTAAACTTTGCAGAATATGCATTTAACAAATCACATTCTGCCGCTTATGCAAAGGTTGCTTTACAAACCGCATACTTAAAAGCACACTATCCAAAAGATTATATGGCTTCTGTTTTAACTGGAGACATTGGTTCAACAGATAAAATTGTTAAAGATGCTAACTTATGCAAAAAAGAAGGCATTACTGTAGATGTTCCAGATATTAATGAATCAATCGCTAAATTTAACGCAACAGATGCTGGCATTCGTTTTGCACTTGCCGGAATTAAAGGTGTGGGGCCACAAATTGCTGAAAAAATTATTGCTCAGCGCAACTTTGGTGGTCATTATAAAAATATGATGGATTTTTTAATTCGCAACGACGCAGATGTATGCAATAAAAGAGTTCTTGAAGCTTTGATTAAAAGTGGATGCTTTGATTCAACAGGTTATACAAGACGTCAACTTTGGACACTATTACACGATGGAGGAATCCTAGAAATTACACAAAAACGCAAAAAACAAAAAATGCAAGGTCAATCTAGTATTTTTGATTTGGCAAAAGACGAAGATGTCGCCAATGATTTTGTTGACAATACTTTTCCAGAACCAGATGGAGTCGAGTGGGGCAAAAGACAAAAACTTAATTTTGAAAAGGAAGTACTCGGCTTGTACATTACCGATAACCCACTTTCCGATTTTGAACAAATTATTCAAAACGAAACAACTGCAACTATCGCCAAACTTCTTGACGAAAAA
>JAKSUU010000102.1 GCA_024408695.1 Coriobacteriales bacterium
AATCATCATCGCTTGTTGCATATAAATCTTCACCAATATCGGCAAGATTTTCATCCTCGCCTTCCGCCTCTGGTATATCCTCTTCGGGTTCATTTTTGCTTGATTCTTTTACGCTTGTATCATCGTCTTGGAATTCTTTTTTGATATCATCTTTTTTCCAAGGTAGAACATCATAATTTTTACCATTAATTTCTTCATCATCGTCCATATAGGTATCGAATTCAGCAAGAACCTCGTCTCCAGGACCTTTTTTAGAGCAATTAGAAGCAATCAAAATAGCTAAACAACTAAAAATAAAAGCTGGTAAAAGTTCGTAGATTCCCCATATTCCACCAAAAGGTTTAATGAGATTATGCCAAACTAAAACAGTGATTGCACCTGTTAACATACCTGCAATAGCGCCACCTTTTGTTGTCTTTTTGTAGTAAAGAGAAAATAACATTAGCGGACCAAAGGAAGCACCAAGACCTGCCCAAGCATAAGATACAACCTGGAAAATAATTGAATTTTCATCGTATGCAACAAAAATGCCAAATAAGAAAACTGCTAAAAGAACAAAACGAGCGACTATCATTACTTGGCGCTCAGTTGCATCTTTCTTTAAAACTTTATGAAAAATGTCTTCTGCAACACTAGAGCCGGCAATTAACAAATATGCACTTGAAGAAGACATTGATGCAGCTAAAATACCAGATACTACAAGACCGCACATAAAACCAGGTAGAATCATTTGCGAAAGCAGAATGAAAATGTTTTCGCTGGCTGCATTTGTAAGAAACGCTGTTGGGGAAATCGCGCGGCCAATAAGACCAATTGATACTGCACAAAACATAGAAATTACAACCCAAACAATTGCAATGCGGCGTGATGTTTTGAGTTCATTAGGATTGCGAATTGACAAAAATCTTGTTAGAACTTGTGGCATACCAAAATAACCAAGGCCCCAAGACAAAGTGGAAATAATTGTAATTATTCCATATTCGCTTGCAGAGCCAAAGACCGCTTGACCATCTTGCACAATTTGATTTTCTGCAGCATCTAATGCGGGAGTAGCAATTGATGTCATAGACAAAAATCCTGGAATGTTTTGTAAAAATGCAACTGTATTTTCAACGCCACCTGCCCATGTAATTGAGCCGACAACTACAACTATCAAGGCAAATACCATCAAAACACCTTGAACAAAATCGGTTGCAACAACCGAAAGATATCCACCAACTAAAGTATACAAAAATACGATAATTGCGCCAAGAATCATCATAACAGGATAAGGCAGACCAAACAATGCATTAAATAACTTTCCGCAGGTTACAAAGCAACTACCTGTATATACAGCAAAAAAGAGCAAAATAATAAGCGCCGCTATTGTGCCTATCACATTTTTGCTATCATGAAAACGATTTGCAAAAAATTCCGGAATAGTTTTTGCATTGTTTGCTTTTATACTATACTTACGTAATCTCTTTGCAACTAAAAGCCAGTTAAGATAAGTACCAATAGCAAGACCAATGCATGTCCAGCCTGCATCACTTGCACCACACCAATATGCAAGACCAGGAAGACCCATAAGCAAGTAACCAGACATGTCAGATGCTTCTGCTGAAAATGCAGTAAATACTGGGCCAATTTTACGACCACCTAAAAAGTATTCATCAGTCGAAGAGTTTGAACGTTTAGAATAAACAAAGCCAATTGTAAGTACAACCACGAAATAACAAAGTATTGCAAATAGTACCCAAAAATCACCAGAATTCATAATTTCTCCTAATTACATTTAACGCATGAGTTGCGTTTGCCCCTTAAACTTTTAGATTTGGCCATCTTGACCAGCACGCTTGCGCGCACTCGCCCAAGTTTTAGTAGGAAGCCCATGTAAATCTATAAAACCTTTTGCGCTGTCACGATTAAAGGTATCATCTTTATCATAAGTTGCCAAACCGTAATCGTACAAAGAATATGGAGAGCGACGACCAACAGTAACACATGATCCCTTATAAAAACGTAGGCGAACATCGCCAGTTAAAAGCTTCTGTGTGCTTTCGCAAAAACCATCTAGAGCTTCTTTTAGAGGAGAAAACCAAAGACCATCATAGACCAGTGTTGCCCACTGCTGTTCAATATTCGGTTTAAAGTGTAGCAAATCTCGCTCTAAACAAAGATCCTCTAATGCTTTATGGGCTTGTATAATTGCAAGCGCACCTGGAACTTCGTAGCATTCACGGGATTTTAAACCAACAAGACGATTTTCAATCATGTCTATACGTCCAAAGCCATTGCGACCAGCAATTTCATTCATTGCCAAAATGATTTCGTGAAATGTCATTTTTTTTCCATTGAGTGCGCAAGGAATTCCCTTTTCAAAACTTATTACGACTACATCGCCTTCTGCAGGAGCTTCGTAACTTGAATTTGTCATTGTATAAATATCCTCTGGAGGTTCTGTCCATGGATCTTCTAATTCACCGCATTCAATTGCTCGTCCCCATAGGTTATCATCAATGGAATAAGGTGAAGCTTTTGTTGTTGGAACAGGAACACCATGTTCACGAGCCCAATCCATCTCTTGGTTGCGCGTAAGCAAATCCCATTCACGAACAGGAGCTAAAACTTCAATATCTGGATCAAGGGCGCGAATAGATACTTCAAAACGAACTTGATCGTTCCCCTTGCCAGTACAACCATGTGCAATGTATTTTGCCTTATATTCATGAGCTATATCAACAAGATGCTTTGCAATAATTGGACGAGAAAGGCAACTTACCATAGGATATTTGTTTTCGTACATACAATTTGCTGCAAGTGCCTTTGTGAGATATTCATTAACATATTCTTCGCGCATATCAATTGCAAGTGACTCAATTGCTCCAACATCCAAAGCTTTTTGACGAACATACTCAAGATCCTGACGTTCTTGTCCAACATCTCCTACCATACAAATTACATCAAGGTCTTTGTTTTCCATTAACCATTTGATACAAACAGATGTATCAAGTCCACCAGAATAAGCAAGTACTACACGATCTTTAGCCATTTTACCTCCTATCTATTATTAATTAAGGTCATGACTTTATCTTTAATAAATTTTGCAGAATTTTCATCTTCACAAATTACCAAAATTGTATCATCTCCAGCAACACAACCAAGAACATTTTTTAAAGCAGCACCATCAATAGCAGCCGCAACGCCTTGAGCAGACCCGGGAGTTGTAAGAATAATGACCTGATTAAGAGCACTTTTTACTTCTTTTACAACGCTGGCAACTAGTTTTGATAAAACTAAATCTTGCTGAAGACAATAAAATCCACGGTTGTTTTTTTCAAGTTTTAGATCTGCCATATCTCGTGAAATCGTAGCTTGAGTAACACTCAAACCCCGATTTTGTAGCTGCTTAATAAGCTGACCTTGATTTTTAATTTTACCCTGGCGAATAATATCACAAATAAGGTCCTTTCGCATATTTCGTTTTGATGACACTGAATCCCCCTAACTGACAATCTATAACTAAAATAAACTTTTTTCGAATACTAACTGCAAAAGCGCCGTTTGTGCATGAAGACGATTTTCTGCCTCATCAAAAATAACGCTACGCTCGCAATCCATGACCTCATCGCTTACTTCTAATCCGCGATGAGCAGGCAAACAATGCATAAAAATAGCATTAGTCTTAGCCAAATTGAAAAGCTCCATATCTACACAAAAACCATCAAAATATTTAATAATTTCTGTTGATTTTTCTTCATCGCCCATAGAAACCCAAGTGTCTGTAAATACAACATCAGCATCTTTTATTGCTAGTTTTGGGTCATCGAAAATTTGAACAAAACTACTATTAGGTGAACTTTTGATAAAGTCAAGCATTTTTGTGCTCGGTCCAAAGTTTTTAGGACAAGCAATATTTAAATGAATGCCCATAATGCACGCCAATTCAACATAGGTGTTGCACATATTATTTGATGCATCCCCAATATAGCACATAGTAAGATTATAAGGATCACCTTTGTGTTCAATAATTGTAAGTAAATCAGCTAATCCTTGGCATGGATGAAAATCATCACTTAAAGCATTGATAATTGGAATACTTACATACTCGCTTAATGCTTTAAGTTTTGATTGTTCATAAGTACGTAAGATTACTGCGTCTACAAAACGCTCAAGAACTTTTATAGTGTCATAGTCACTTTCACCCCTGCTAAAAGCAGAGTTTTTATCGCAAAGCAAAACTGGATAAGCACCAAGGTCAACACAAGCGCATTCGAAAGAGGTGCGAGTGCGTAAAGAGGGCTTTTCCATAATAATTGCAACCTTTTTGTCTTTTAAGCATTTTGTTTCTAAAAAGGCACAGCGATCAAACTTATTTTTTTGTGCCAAATGCATGACATCTAAAATACCGTCTTTACCAAGACTTTGTAAATTTAATATATCGAGTTTAGGCATTAATCGTCTCCTTGTAAATTTCAGGCATACTATTTATTAACAAATCTACATCAGCTTTAGAGCAAATAAGAGGCGGTAAAAAGCGCAGGTCTTTACTTGTTGTATTATTGATTACAAAACCATGTTTTAGAGCCAATTTGACAAACTCCGTAGCTACCTCAATATCTTGTTTTGTTTGTGGATCATAAAGTGTGGCTCCAATCATGAGACCAAAGCCACGGACATTAGTTATAAAATCTAGGTGACTTAATTGCTGCTTAAAATACTTGCCAACTTCATTTATAATAAAAAAAAAATCTGGTTCATCCATTATCTCCATAGCCTTTAAA
>JAKSUU010000103.1 GCA_024408695.1 Coriobacteriales bacterium
AATTTGGAGAACACGACCTCGACATTGTTTCAACAGATGGCTTTGCCACTACAACATTCACTATTCCTGGTGCAGAAGTAGTGGGGGGCTCAACCGCTACTGGCGACAACACCCCTTACATTCCATTTGGGCTAGTTATTTTAGTTTTAGTTATTGGTGGTCCTTTTGTTGTCTTGCGAAAATGCTTAAAAATGTAATAATGGGTATTTAAAGCAACTGCTTTATTTTTAATGGTCTAGGGAGCTGTTCGCACCGTTCGAGTGGCTCAGGGGCATGCGGCGCTCACACCGTCCCAAATCAATTAGAATAAGTCGCTTTTGCACTGTCTTGCATTTTTACCTGTTGAAAATGGCCTTACTCTACTTAAAATTGTGTTTTATATTAAAATATATTATATCTATATAATTTAAAAGGCAACAATTATGAAGAAAAAACTATTATCTATTTTTCTATCTTTTACGCTCATTGCGTCATTTAGCGGTTTATTTTCGGGTACCAATTTTGCTTGGGCAAATAATGATTGGTATATTGAATTCTTTGGCGTTAATATAGTTACTTCCCCTACAGATGTTTGTGACATTGATGTTTCTACATTTTCAGCAGCTCCAGATGGTTGTTCAGGACGTATAGAATATGATGGTTGCGGAAATTTAAAATTTACAAATCTTAATCTTGCTCCCATAAGCTCTGTGTCTTGCAGTACTTATTTTTTTGTAAACACAGAATTTGCTCAAGATATAACAGTCGAATTTGCCGGCGACAACAATAACATTATGGGCGATTATATCGGTCAATTTATGTTTGTAACTGGAAACATTAATAATACAATGACACTTACAGGTGAAGGAACTGTAAATTTTCAATCAATGAATTATTCAGCTTTTACTGCTGATAATTTAGTTATTGAATCAGGTATTTATAATTTTAACGATGTAGCTGAGCCAATTGTTGGACGAAATTCAGTAACAATCGATGGTGGTCAACTTTTTGCCGACGGCATGACTAACTTTTGTCAAGCGGTAGATGGTGAAGATAGCGGTCCGGTTGATATTAACGGTGGAGAAATTACCATCTTAAATTCTGAGGTTTCTGGTTTTATTGCTAGTGAAATTAATATTAAAGATAACAAAGGATTCACCCATTTAAAATTTTTCCCTTCATTTAACGGTGCACATCCATTTATAACAGATCCTCTTGGGACTTCCTACGATAATTTGAATATAGATCCCAATTCAATTAAAATAGAAACTGGAGATTCGCAAGATTCACTTCAAAAAAGACAAGCATACGATGGCAAGTCATTTGTGAGTCTAACTCCTAAAACCTCACTAACTCATGAAATTTTTGTTTCATCGAACCCAACTGAAGGTGGTGTGGTTACGTCAAACAAATTTGAAGCAAATGCTGGCGAGCTAGTAACGTTATCTATTACCCCTTTTGATGCGTATCTTTTAAGCACACTTGATATCACTGATGAAAACGATAATATAATTAGACCAACACTTGGGCAGCTTGTTGGCGATTATACATTTACTATGCCAGATGCAGATGTAGAAGTTGTTGGCAATTTTGTAACAGAAAATTATCAAATTTCGGATGGCTCAAAATCAATATACAATGGAGCAAATATGCAATTTAGGTCAAACGCGCCTTATGAAGATTTTGTTCGCTTGGATATTGATGGTGCGCCTGTAGATTCGTCCAATTATACAGCAGAATCTGGCTCTACACTAATTACAGTAAAATCTTCGTTTTTGGATAAACTTGAAGTTGGGGACCACGACCTTGCCATCATTTCAACCGATGGTTATGCAGCTACAACATTTACAATTCCAGATGCAGAAATTGCCGGCGGCTCTACAGACACTGGCGACAGCACACCCTACGCTCCACTTGGCTTAGTTGTTTTGACATTAGGCGTTGCTGGTGCTGTTATCGTTCTAAGAAAACGCTTCAACTAAAACAATGGGGACTTAAGGCAAAGGTTTTTTTTTGATGCAGGTGACACTTACGCTGTCTAGATACTTATAAACTATTTTGAGTCTATCAGGTTTTACATCATCTTGGAGCATAAAAAAACCTCGCTGAATACACAAAAATGGCGTTTACTAAAATTAAACCTCCCCATTTAATTTTTTTCTAATTTTTTTATAAAATATACAAGTGGGCAAGGTATGAATGCAGTAAATAAACAACTCGCTAAAATTCCCAAGATTTGTTAGTTGCCATTCAAAAAGCTTCAATGAATAATTAAAGGGTGAGGCAAAATGGATTATATAGAATTATTAATTGATTTTGTCAGTGCAAGTGAAAAAGCAGGTGGCTCTGCAAACACGGGGGATTTTCTTCCTATGTTATTTTTTATCTTGGCAGGCATGTCTGTGCTAAGCTGCATAATTTATGCTTTTTACGCTAAAAAGTCATTTGCATTTGCGACTAACACAGCAAAACATTGCGTTCAGCCTAACGCTGGTTTAGGCGCTCATTCACCGCGTCTTATTTTTGTTGTTCTGTTAATTATCTTAGGCTTAGCTTTTGCCCTTTTGGGTATAGGAACAGCAAATGCAGCAATTTCGCTTGAATCTTCTCATAATGCAAAAGCCTATGTTGACGAGCAAACCGGTGAAATTACATTTGATCAAGGCTGGATTAAAAATACTGGCGATCAGTATATGAAAATTAAAAAATCTGCTGCTACAGCCACTGGTGATTCTGCTACAATTTTGCAAAACGCAGATTTTTTTACAAAAATGGTCGATGCAACTGTATTTAGCGGAAAGCCAGACTCAAGTGAATTCAACGTAGATTCTTGCCCTGCAGTTGCTCCAAACGAAACCGCAACACTTGATTTTGGCCTTAGTGAGTTATCTGTAGATGATGCAAAAAAACTTATCGACAAAGCATCCATAAGTTTGAGTTTTTCTTATGTACCTGCCGAATGTTTAGTCGTCTACGATTTAAACGGAGCTTTTGGTGATTGTCCAGACAGTGAAATTGTTTCTTACGGTCAATTAGCAACAAAACCTACAGATCCTGATGCATTAGGAAGATTTTTTAATTGTTGGTGCACAGACCCAGAAGGCACAACCCCATGGGATTTTGATGTCGATATTGTTACTTCAGATATCACTTTGTATGCAAAGTGGGATTTAGCTCCTTACCTTGAGTTTGAAGCTGTAGAGCCTGGATCTACTATTGCTATGGCAACTAAAGATGCATTCGAAAATAGAACAATAGACTATCACCTTGAATACGAAATGGATGATGGGTCGACTGGAGCTTTTGAAATAGGTGAATACGAGACACCTAATACGGTAATAACCCTAAATAATCCTGGGGATCGCGTAAAAATTAAAGCTTCTGCCGATGCTGTATATCTATCTGAACATTTTTGGACTCACATTATTATTTCAGGTTCTGTAAATTGTGATGGTAATACTATGGCAATTCTTTATGCTTCTCCTACAGAAAGCTCACCTCTTATTAAATCTGGATTTAAAGGTTTATTTTATGAATGTACAGGTCTTTTAACAGCACCGCAACTACCAGCAACTACACTTAGCGAATACTGTTACTATTCCATGTTTAAGGGATGCTCTTCTTTAATAGTCGCTCCAAATCTTCCGGCTACTACACTTGCGGAAAGGTGTTATCTTGAAATGTTTAGTGATTGTGATATTTTGTTTCAAGCTCCAGTAATTTTTGCAACTACTATGGACGCCTACTCTTGTAGTTTGATGTTTGATGGATGTGTCTCACTTGAGGTAGCCCCAGCACTTCCTGCGATAAATTTGGCAGAGGGTTGTTATAGTGAGATGTTTTATCGGTGTTCTTCCTTAATACAAGCACCAGATCTACCTGCAAATATACTTGCAGATTATTGCTATTATCAAATGTTTTATCGTTGTGAGTTGCTAACAGGAGCGCCTAGTCTATCAGCAGAAACACTTGAAAAAAATTGTTACAATCAGATGTTTTCGGGATGTTCGAGTTTAATGCAAGCCCCTAATTTGCCGGCAGAAACACTTGCAGAAAGATGCTATTTTCAAATGTTTAGTGGATGCGAAATTTTAGTTCAGGCACCACAGATGAACGCAATTGCTGCTGCAAAAGAATGCTGTTACGGTATGTTTCAAAATTGTACATCATTAAGCGAAGTACCAACTCTTAGCGCAACTACACTTGCAGAAAGTTGTTACGAATTTATGTTTTTCGAATGCTCTTCTTTGGTTCAAGCCCCTCAGATGGATGCTACTTCGCTTGCATATCGTTGTTGTTCTAATATGTATTCTCTTTGTGAAAATTTACATCAAGTTCCAGATTTTTCCGTAAGTATCTTAGCAGAAGAATGTTATTCTAATATGTTTTATGGATGCACAAGTCTTGAACAAGCACCACAACTTAATGCCACTGCGCTAGCCAAAAATTGTTGCCTCGGCATGTTTTATCTTTGTACAGACTTAACACAGGCGCCTAGTCTGCCAGTAGAAACACTTGCCGAAAGTTGTTATCACTCTATGTTTTATGGCTGTTCATCCTTACTTGAGGCTCCAGATTTGCCCGCTACTACACTTGTGACCGATTGTTATAAGCAAATGTTTTATAATTGCATATCATTAAACAGTATAAAAGTTAATTTTACTACTTGGTCTGATGCAACAAGTATTTGGATGACTGCTGTGCATTCAGGTGGTACTTTTTATTGTCCTTT
>JAKSUU010000104.1 GCA_024408695.1 Coriobacteriales bacterium
ATGTATGCACTCACAAATAAAGATAAATCAATTTCTCGAAATGATTTAAAAATTGAGATTAGTTTCGATGAAAAATCCCGTATTTTAACAATAAGCGATAACGGGATTGGTATGACAAAAGACGAGCTTGATGCTAATCTTGGCACTATCGCCCATAGTGGCTCTTTAGAATTTAAAGAAAATCAGCAAGAAACAAATGATAAAAAATCAAAAAGTGAAATCGATATTATTGGTCAATTTGGCGTTGGCTTTTATTCTGCATTTATGGTTGCCGATAAAGTTAAGGTTGTTACAAAAGCTTATAATTCAAAAGATGCTTATGTTTGGTCGAGCAATGGTGTAGAAGGTTATAACATAGAAGACGCCACTCGCGACAGCTATGGCACCGATGTCATTTTACACATTCGCAAAAGCACAGATGATGTCGACTTTGATCAATATTTAAGCCAATATTCACTTAAATCTTTAATCAAAAAATATTCTGATTATGTTCGCTATCCAATTTGTATGGACATCACCGAACATCTTCCTAAAGAAAAACCACAAGATGCGCAACAAGATGCCGAGGTAGAATATGAAGAAGTTACTACTAACGAAGTCATTAATTCAATGAAGCCAATTTGGCAACGCTCAAAATCTAGTGTCAAAGAAGAAGAATACAACGAGTTTTTTAGAACGCAATTTCATGAATATAGCGATCCAGAACATGTAATTAGTTTGCATGCAGAAGGTTCTCTCAATTACGATGTTTTACTTTTCATTCCTTCAAATGCCCCTCAAGACCTTTATTCAAAAGATTTTCAACGCGGTCTTGCGCTTTATAGCTCAAGTGTTTTAATTATGGATAAGTGTGCAGACCTTTTGCCGGAGTGTTTTGGTTTTGTAAAAGGTGTTGTAGATTCTCCAGATTTGAATTTGAATATTTCTCGTGAAATGTTGCAACAAGACCGTCAATTAACTGCAATTGCTCGAAAAATTGAAAAGAAAATTAAAACAGAACTTTTAAAAATACGAGATAACGAGCGTGAAAAATATGAAAAAATTTATAAAAATTTTGGTCATAGTTTTAAGTTTTCTATTTATTCCTCTTATGGCATGCAGGCAGAATTATTAAGTGATCTTTTGCTTTTTTATAGTGCAAAAGAAAAGAAACTTATTTCTTTAGATGAATATGTTGACAATCTTGCAACAGACCAAAATGATATTTATTTTGCGACTGGTGATTCTTATGAAAAACTTAGCGCCGCTCCAAGTGTAAAAACCGTTCTTGCAAAAGATGTTGATGTATTGCTTTGTCAAGATACAGTCGATGAATTTTGTTTAACTGCTCTTCATCAATATAAAGAAAAAGAAATCAAAAATGTTTCGAGCGAAGATGTTGATTTAGAAACACAAGAAGAAAAAGACAAAGCTAAAAAGATTGACGAAAAAAATGAAGACTTGTTTAAGACTATGTGCAAGAGCCTTGGAGAACACGTAACTAAGGTTGTCTCTTCTTCTGTTCTAAGTGGAGTCCCTGCAGCTGTTAGTAGTGAAGGGGCAATTAGCTTATCTATGGAAAAATATTTAAGCTCTGTTCCAGGTAACGAAGACGCTCCAAAGGCAAGTCATGTTCTTGAATTAAATCCAAAGCATGCAATTTTTAAGGTGTTACAAAAAGCTCACGAGGATGGCGACAAAACAAAGGTTAAAGATTATTCTTACATTTTATATTGTCAAGCTTTAATGGCTGAAGGCTTAGACATTCCAGATGCTACAAAATATAATAAATTAGTTTGCAAACTTATGAATTAATAATGTGCTAGTTCTTGACCAATATTTTGACTAAAATATAATTTTTTTATAAGACAACAAATATAGTTTCAAATTAAGACCTTTTAAGTCAAATCTATTTATAGTGTTAAAATAGATTTATATATTTAAGAGGTCTTTTTTTATGAGCGAAATTATTTCTCAACTGTTTTCTTTGCCAGTGCGTATTGCTTTTGCTATTGTTTGTATAATCCTAATTTTTATTTATTTACTTGCAATTTATTGGGTTCATAACGATGCAAAAGAACGTGGTGCAAATGCTAAAGTCTGGACCATTATTGCAATTATTCCTATCGCTGGTTTAATTGCATATTGTTTGCTAAGACCAAAATTTACTTATGCGGAACAAGACGAAATTAATCGAGACATGGAATTAACTTCTCGTCAACTTAGAAACTACGGTAATTGCTCAAAGTGTTCATATCCAATTGAACGCAATTATATTGTTTGTCCGTCTTGTGGGTCAAAATTGCGAAATGTTTGTAATCATTGCGGATATATTCTGGAGCCTGATTGGGCATTTTGTCCTGCATGCGCTAATGCCGTGTATGATATTCAAGGTGGAACCCAAGCATACGGTAGTGCTAAAGTTGGCGATTATGCAGACGAAAACGCTCATTTTGATGATACGCAAAATTTTGCTGCGCAAACAAACGATAATTCATCTAATGCGCGCTCATCAAAAAAGCCTTCCAGAAATAAACAATCAACGAATTCAACATATAAAAAGGCTCAAAGCAGAAGTCATAGAAATACTCAAAACACAAATAAGAATAAATCATAAGTTTAGGTTTTTCACTGCATTTGTATTGCAGTGTTCATAAGTAGTGCTTGTAACACGGTTTGTTACCGTGAATAAAAGCAAGCAGAAAGGATTATTATGAGTAAATTGTCTGTTGAACTTCCTGATGGTTCAAAAAAAGAGCTTGAAGAAGGCTCATGTGTTGGTGATGTTGCAGCCGCCATTGGTAGTGGCCTTGCAAAAGCCGCATTGTGTGGCAAAATTGATGGAGAGCTTGTTGACTTAACTGCTACTGTGCATGATGGTGCTAAAATTGAAATCATTACAGATAGAAGTGAGGGCGCACTTGATATCATGCGTCACAGTTGCGCACATGTGTTGGCTGAAGCCGTTCAAAGCCTTTGGCCAGATGTTCAAATTGCTGATGGCCCAAGTATCGAATATGGTTTTTATTACGATTTTGCTCTAGAGCATGTAATTAATCAAGAAGACTTTGAAAAAATTGAAAAAAGAATGGCAGAAATCATTAAGGAGAAAAAGCCATTTGTTCGAGCTGTTGTTAGTCACGATGAAGCAAAAGACATTTTTAAAGACCAACGCTTTAAACTTGAGCGCATTGGTGATTTAGATAAAGACGTTGAGATTACAACTTATACCCATGGTAATTTTGTTGATTTGTGCGCTGGCCCACATGTGTGTGATGCAGGCAAAATCGGTGCATTTAAATTAACTAGTGTTGCAGGCGCCTATTGGAAGGGAGACAGCAACAACGAAATGCTTCAGCGTGTTTATGGTACTGCTTTCTTTAAAAAACAAGATCTTAAAGATTATCTTTTCCGTATGGAAGAAGCAGCAAAGCGAGATCATCGCAAACTTGGACGTGAGCTTGGAATTTATATGATGGACGACGCTGCTGGTGTAGGCTTGCCGCTTTATTTACCTAAGGGTGCTCGTATTATTCGCATTATGCAAGAATGGTTGCGTAAAGAACTTTATCGCCGTGGTTATGAAGAAGTAATCACCCCGCATATTTATAAAAGCGATGTCTGGAAGACAAGCGGTCATTACGATTTTTATAAAGAAAACATGTATTTTTTCAATATTAATGAGTCTGGTGCTGCAGATGGCGACGAAAGTGTTCAAGAATATGGTGTTAAGCCGATGAACTGTCCGGGTCATGTAATTTTGTATAAAAACGAAATTCATTCCTATCGTGACTTGCCAGTAAGATACTTTGAGTTCGGAACTGTTTACAGACATGAGCTTAGTGGTGCAGTTCACGGGCTTTTGCGCGCTCGTGGCTTCACGCAAGATGATGCTCATGTATTTTGTACGCCAGAACAGGTTGTTGATGAAGTGGTTGCCATTTTAGACTTGGCTCACGACATCATGACCGAATTTGGTTTTGAATATAATGCTGAAATCTCAACGCGTCCAGAAAAATCTATTGGCAGTGATGATATGTGGGAACTTGCAACAGATTCGCTTAGGCAAGCTCTTGACATTAAAAGTATTGATTATGAAATCAATGAAGGTGACGGCGCATTTTATGGTCCAAAAATTGACATCAAAGTAAAGGATGCAATTGGCAGAACTTGGCAATGTTCAACCATTCAAGTAGATTTTAATTTCCCTGAACGCTTTGATATGTCTTATAGAACTGCAGATAACGAATCTGCTCGTCCATTTATGTTGCATCGCGCTTTGTTTGGTTCGATTGAGCGCTTTTTGGGCGTGTTAATCGAGCATTATGCTGGTGCTTTGCCTTTGTGGCTAAGTCCAGTTCAGGCTGTCGTTGTTCCTATTGCAGATAGACATTTAGAGGCAGCAGAAAATCTTGCTGAAAAAATTCGCGAATGTGGCGGGCGTGTAGAAGTATATTCTCACAACGAACCTATGCGTGTAAAAATTGCAAAGGCGCAAGCACAAAAAATTCCATATATGCTAGTTTTGGGAGATCAGGAAGTTGCTAATGGTCAGGTCGCTGTTCGAGATAGACACGAAGGTGATCTTGGTGCTATGGATGTTGACGATTTTTGTAAGATTATTAAGGATGCACAAGTATGAAAGCAATAATACCATGCGCGGGTCTTGGAACTCGTTTTTTGCCAATAACAAAAGCGTCTCGGTTCATTCCGAGACGCTTTTGCTTATC
>JAKSUU010000105.1 GCA_024408695.1 Coriobacteriales bacterium
TTTTATGTTCCACCTATGATTGGATTTTAAAAGAAATAAAACTACCGCAACCGTTTTTTAAAATATTGGCAAATTCTAATTGGAAATTAAATGCAAACTGAAATTCTAAAAAAGCAACTTAATGAAAAACTTGGTAGTGAATTTGATGTAAAAATTTTTGAATCAATAGATTCAACAAATGATTATTGCAAAAAAATTGCTCATGAGCGTCTTAGTGAATCTGCACCAGCTAAAAATAACATAAGAATAATTAACGCCCAAAACAAAGCTTGTTTATTGGCAATCGCACTAAGCCAAACTGCAGGAAAAGGGCAATTTAATAAGAGTTTTTATTCGCCAAAAAACAGTGGGATTTACTTTAGTTTAATGCTTGAAAATTTTGATATGTGTGCCAACAGGCTCGAAAACTTAACAGTGGACATTTCTAATGTTTGTTCAAAAGTAATAAACGAAACTCAAAATTTGAACACGCAAGTCAAACCTTTAAATGATATTTTTTTAGATGATAAAAAAGTTGCTGGGATTTTATGCGAAATTGTTGCAAACTCCAATCTTTCATTTTTAATTATAGGAATTGGGATTAATCTAAGTATGCCCAAGTGTGGATTTCCTAGCGAAATAATTGATACAGCTGGTTTTCTTCAAAAGGAAAAAGTAAGTGAAAAAAACTGTGCTAACCTTTTATCGAAGATTTGCATGGAAATTTTAGCATCAATCTATTAGAAAAAACTTAAGTAAAATCAATCCCTAGTCTTGTCCCCAAAAATCAACAAGTTCACCTGTGCCTACAAGAAGCTTTCTAAAATCCATATTTGTGGAACAATTTGCAAGTACATTGCAATCTTGATTGCATTTAATTATTTCTTTTAATAATTCAGAATAATTGTCTATGCATCTCATTTGCGTTTTATCAATACCAAGTTCAAGTAAACGATTTTGTAAATCATCAAAACAAGGACCGCCCAGAATAAATTTGGTCTTAACGCTATTAAGTTTATCAAAGTCAACTTCATTAATCCACTGCGTAGTTTGTCCATCCATAATTTCTTTGCCAAGCAAAACAACAAAAAGCTTTTGATTTTTAAACGAATTTGAACTAGCAATTGTACTTATTACTTGATTAGCACCCACAGCGTTTTTTATTAGATGAAGATATAAACTGTGGCCTTCGATTTTGAATAATTCAAACCTATTTTGTGCGTGCTTAAAACGAGCCAATGCCGAAATTATATTTTTTTGATTAAGACCAAAAACATCTAACGCACAAAAGGCTGCAAGTGCATTATATGCATCGTATGGTGCAGAAATATTTGCAGTAAAATCAACGCTCTGAGATGATTCATTAGTAATTTTGATCTTTAAACGACTAAAACGAGAAAAATCCCCTAGGCTATTTTCGGGCTTAAAACTCGTTAAATTGTAGCTAATTGCAGGAGCCTTATTTCCACATTTTTCGCAATAAAAATTACCCAGATGTGCAAAAGTTTGATGATTAAATTTAAGTGGTGCATCACACTTTACGCATGCAACTTGCTTATCTATACTTTTGAATTCATCGCTATAAAGATCGCAGCTAACACCATACCAAACAATTCGATTATCAACAAAATCTGCAATAGACGCCACAATTTGGTCGTCTGCGTTTAAAATACAAATTGAATCAGGGGAACTTTTTATAGCATCAATAATATAATCACGAGCTTTAGTAATAGAATCGTAGCGATCTACCTGGTCTTTAAATAAATTTGTAACCAAAATAATATCTGGTTTAATTTGTGGTACAACTCGTATTGTAGCACCTTCATCGCATTCAATAACGTTAAAAGTTGATTTGCGCTTACCCGAAACTTTAGCATCTAAACAAAGTGTAGTTGCAATGCCCTGTGACATGTTTGTGCTAGTTGGATCATATGCGCACGCACCAAACTCATTTAAAATGGCCTGGGTAATAATATGAGTCGTTGTTGTTTTGCCATTGGTACCAGTAATCAAAATAGTGCTAGTGCCTGAAGATAAGTTTCTTATAAGATTTTTATCGAATTTTAGACCAATTTTACCTGGCAAGGAGCGACCATTTTTGCCAACAATACGCATACCACGATTCGTAAACTTAGTTACAGCAATTGCAATTTTTGTATTAAGCGCCATAAACCTAAGAGATTTGTTTAGCAAGAATTACCATGCGTTCTTCTGCAGTATGATAAGTGCAAGTAGAAAGCATCAGGGTTGTTGTTGTTACAGATGCATCTAATTCCTCTTGGCTTACCGATTGAACGGCGGTTGCACCAAGTTTAGTGAAAAGTTCTGTTTTATTTTTTTGTGATAAATTACCAACATAATCGTAGTATCTAAAGTGCGAAGAATTTGTAAGATCAACATAACTTGCAATTATAGGTTGAAAAACATGTGGCCCGTCCAGCATTTCAAAACTAATAAGATGATTATCAAAAAATTCACCATCTGCAAATTTTTCAAGATTAGCAAACATTGTACCAACTCTCATATGGTGTCCATGAACAAGCATGGAATTATCACCGGCTTTGCAATTTAGTCCAAAAAAAGGAGTTCCCGCATAGGAATCTTCTTTCTTAAAATTACGGTGCAAATAATATTCAAAATCGTCGGGCGTCCACATAACTGGATAATCAATTAAGGTGTCATCGATTTGTACCCAAGCTACACAATCTTCGTTTTCTGCATGAGCTTGTTGTAAGGTATAGTTTTTAGCAATTTCTTCATAAGCTTTTTGTGGAATATAATAACGATTAACTAAAAAAATGCCCAAGCCTATAAGAGCAGCAACCAAAATTAAAATCAATATAATTAATACGATTTTGCCCTTACCACCTTTTTTCTTTTTAATATGTCTACCCTGATAATCATTATCAGAGCTACCTGAAGCACTAGTGGACGCATGTATTACGCTTGACGCCCCCAGATTAGAGCCATACTGTGTATTTGTTTGTCTTGAATAATCAAATTCTGCCATAATTAACCTCTTTATTGTAATTAATATTATAGATAATAAATATTAAAAATCTAACTTAAAAAAAATTATCGTTATTTGTCATTTTTCTTACAAAAAGTTGACAAATTCTAAAAAGGGCGTATAGATTTCAAAATGCTCAAATTAGTGCAATAATAACTAAACATAAATTGAGGTTTTAAATGAATCCCAAAAAACAAAGGTTCAACATACAACAAATTTTTATTATAGTTTTAGTTAGCGTTTTGCTAGATGTACTCATGACTGTCTTTTCAGCTTTTGAATGGGCTTCTTTAAAGTATCTATTGTTGATTCCGATTTTGGTTTTTGTAGCTGCATACGATTTTAAATTTAGAATTATTCCAAATTGGCTAATTCTAGCTGGTCTAATATTATGGATTTTATGTATAAGTGGCGATTTTGCATATTATTATTTAAGCGAAGATCAAGTATGCCTAATTCAAACCGTAAAAGGCGCTTATATGCAAACTCCACAAGAAATAGCCCTGTGTGGATTTTTGTCTTCTATTTGTTGCACAACATTTTGCGCCCTAGTTGCATGGCTTACCGGCAAAATTACACGGCAATCAGCATTTGGTATGGGCGACATAAAAATGATATTTATGCTCTGCTTGTTTTTTGACATTCGTCTAGGAGCAGTTCTAATTATTCTTGCATGTATAGTTGGGCTAGTTTTTATGCTTATAGCAAAATTTGCATCTAAAAAACAATATGAAAACTCTATTCCCTTTGGCTTTGCACTTGCTTTAGCTGCATTAGTATTGATAATAGTTTAATACACTCGTAGAACCGACATAAGAGCGCATGACTTACTGTATAGCGATTTAAGGTTAATAACAAGAAATTTATCAAATTAAGGACTTATAAAATAGGCTAGTTGGAAAAACTTAAAAGTTGCAGTACGCTATGTTATCGATGATTAGAAGAATTAATTAATTATGAGTATTTGTAATTACATCTTGCTAATTATTAAAAATTTTAAATTAATCTTTTAAGCATCGAATAAGTACAACATAAATTCCGTCATTTCTTTTATATGCGAACTGTCCAACACCAACTATTATCATCAATAACGACGGTTTTTTCATCTTATCTGTATCTATTTTATTAGAAAGTTTGATTAATGTTTTGGCAGCATCTTCAATTAGTTTTTCTCCACCTATTTTGATTTCAACTAAACCATAGTTTCCATTAAGTAAATGAATAATGCTATCGCATTCAAGCCCTTTAGAATCTCTATAGTGATAAATGTTTCCTTCTAAACTTTGGGCATAAACTCTTAAATCTCTAATACACATTGTTTCAAACAATAAGCCCATTGTCGCAAGAGCGCTAGTCTAGATGATACTTCGTTAATCAGCAGCGCAATTATGACCAAAAGTAGCGGATTGTTCCAATTTGGTATAGCCAATTGTGCCACATTTATATAGCCCATTGTATGTTTATAAGTACACGCCTCGATTAACCAAGCTTTTAATTTGTTCAACGATTAAAAGAAAAGACTTATCAGTCATGAAACCCAATAAATAAAAGTCCCCCAAGTGTGCTTTCGAAGAAAGCCTGGGGGAACTGTTATTTTTATTGTAATACATACAAACCAAAAAAATATAATAAAATTATTATAATCGACAGTAATGATATTAGAAAAGTATAGAATAATTATTTAACAGTAATTGATACATATAAAAAACAATCAAG
>JAKSUU010000106.1 GCA_024408695.1 Coriobacteriales bacterium
CATCGTCTACATCAACAATATTTTGCGCTTGCAACAAATCATTAGCTTCAACTGTAACTTTATATCTTAAATCATCGCAGGTGTATTCAATAGAATTTAGGTAGTACGCAGCAATTTCTTCAGACGAAAAGCTAAATTCAAATGACACAAATTCTTTTGAAATAGCAGTAGCATGTATAATTTTTTCATCTTCATTATCGATTCTTACTAGGCACAGACAAGCATCACTAATTTTAGATTCGACATCCTTAAACGAAATGATAATAGTTTGATTGTCTTGTGCTACAACAATTTTATTCTCAATGTAAATGTAGTTAATTGCATCACAAACATCCTTGAAAACAACATCGTTGCGAGTAGAATTTTTAGAAACATCATCAAAATCATCTAGAACTTTGTTTTCTTGATTGTCTTTTTTGGATTCACTAGACTCTTGCTGTTGAACATCTTGCGTAATATTTTTAGCGCTTTCTTGTTGATTTATGCTACCCTTCGCAACTTCGGCAAATGCACTAATTGCTAAAGTCGAAAAACACAAAGTGAAACACATAAAACAGAGAATGACTTTTTTAACAACTCGCTTCATTTTAACTACCTTTCATCATTTGCTGAGAAAAAGCCATTATAATTATAACATTTTATTAACAATTCTTATTTAAAGGGCAAAATGAATGTCTTGTTGATTAAAATTTGGATTAACGTACTCATCATATTTAAAACTTTTGCCATGAGCATTTTGCAAAATTAAAATGTCTTTAGTGTACTCATCTGCGCAAAATTTATTGAAATCATGCGTAAACTCGCAAAACAATGGACTATAAGCCTGGCTATAAGGACAAACGGCAGTAAGTAGATTACGCATTTTTGCACGTAAACATAAATCACTTAACGCGTAGAGACCTGAGGAATATGAAAGATCAAAGCCATTTAACATTTCAAAAACATCTTTTTTAATCATAAAACAATCAGGCAATATAGCAGAAACATTACAAGGTACATTTGCTCTACACATATAAGCAGGCAAAAATGGAAGCGCGTTTTGTAAAATGTTGTGAGCACCAAGTTGCTTGTCGAATGCAAGTCCACAACTATAAATATTACCTTGTCTATATAGATATTTTGGTCCGACAATCGCTGTAGACTCTATTGAATAAATATTAAATAGTTCTTGAAAAAAATTTATGTCTTTTAGTTCAACTTTGCTATCTATAAAAATCAAAAAATCTACATCTAAAAGTCTAGCTGCTTTATTTTTGAAATAATTTAAGGAATTTTCAACGAGACTATCTGGTGTTTCAACCACTGTAAAATTGCCTGGTAGATTAATATTATTTATATAATTTTTTAGATAATTATTTGATGCTGGAACAATAAATGTAAAATTAACAGGATTACGCCATTCTTGTCTCAAAATTGATGATAAAGAATGTTTAAATTCATAATTATTGCCCGAAAAGCTTAAAATTAAACCTACTTTCTCCTTATCAAATTTCTGCGTCTGAAACTTATAATGTGAAGACATATAGCTTGCCTCAACGACTACGTCTGCATTATGTCTATCAAACTCTTGTTGTAAACAAGCAAGACCAGCATCACGAGCATACGATTTAGCTTCATAATTAGACGCAGTAGATTTTTCATGTTTACGCCAGGAATAAAGAACTTTTGGAATGTGCAAAATATCTCCATGAGCATTAGAAACGCATCTAAGCACAAAGTCATAATCTTGAGCACCATCGAAATCTTGTCTTAAACCCCCAACTTTACGTGCTAAGTCTGTTTTAACTAATAGCAAATGACAAAAATAGTTAGTAACATGTAAATATACTGGGCTATAATCTGGTTTAAAAGAAGGATGTGAATACAGTCCAGTTTTATCACTAATCTTATCTTCGTCACTATAAATAATACAAGCATTATTATTTTCATTTATAGCTTTAACATTGCAATATAGAGCATCTGCCGAAATCAAATCGTCTTGATCTAAAAGAGCTATCCAATCTCCTTTTGCATAATCTAAGGCACGATTTGTGTTACCAGCAATACCCTCATTACATGGCAAATTGTACACTACAACGTGCTTATCTAAATCTTTAAAATGTTTAATCGCATTACGCAGATTTGTATCATCCGGACAAGAATTTACTAAAACTAGCTCGTATTTTTTATAAGAACTTTTTAATACGCTACGAACCATAGCTTTAAAATGCTCAATATTAGGCTTATACAAAGGAACAAGGATTGAAATTAATGGTTCGATTTTGAATTTTGTTTGAGCTTGACGTCGCAGTTGAAACATACTTGGCTTATGGCTCTCGCGAAAATTTGGATATGCTTGATAATAATCCTCTTGAGCTATAAACTTTTTTCTATTTCTATAAAGCTGACGATTCTGAGCAAAAACATACCTTTTAGCACGACGTAAAGGGTTTTTCATTTTATTAAAATCACGAACTTGAAAAGCAGTATCTAGGTTTAATTGATAGTAATCATACAAATCATTTTTGCTTTTAATAAGCAGTGGCCAGTCCTTTGCTACATTAATTTTAAAACTTAATGTAAAGCCACATTTTACTTTTTCTTGCGCTTGATAAAATAACTGAACAACCTCAGGAAGATATTCCATTTCAAGCGTATTTAGCTCAATATTATTAACATTGTCGCAAATTAAAAAGTCAATGTCATCACCCATTATTTTGGGAGCAGCCCAACCTTTTATATGATATAAGCCATCTTCAAAATATTGATATGAAATATGAACAAACATTACAAATGAAATTTGCTATTAATAAACGTTTAAACGTTTGTGATAAAGGAATTAACGACTAAAAGTCATGACCAGTCCACTAGAAGTAATAACAAGTTTATTATCTTCTAAAATTCCTGTAGTTTCAACACCTTCACTTTGAATTTTTACTTCTTTATCGCTAGTCGCAGACCAGGTAAGGTCGCTTTGTACACCAGATAAGTCGAATTGTCCTTTTCCATCTGCGTCAAATGTGACCTGCTCGTTTTTGCCTTCTTTCATAACATTGTCGTAAGTTTTATCGTTATATTGACCAGCTTCATCCTTAACCGCAGATAAAGTCCAGGTACCTTCAAAAATCGCGTTATTTGCATTGCCACAAGCAAATAAACTCAAGCAAGAAATTGCAAGCACAGTACAAAATATAATAGAAACAAATTTTTTCATATTTGACCTTATTTATAAATGTTTTATTATAGCACACTTTACATGAGATTGCAAATGCCACGAAAAATGGGCATAGCTATATTATGCAAAAAAATTATCTGCAAATACCAAAAACTACACAAAGGACAAAGCTTGGTCGCAATCGGCAATAATATCTTCAAGGTCTTCTATTCCACATGAAAATCTAACGAGGTCTGCACCAATACCAGCTTCTTTTAGTTGCTCATCGCTCATTTGTCTGTGTGTTGCATTTGCGGGATGCAAAACACAACTGCGCGCATCGGCAACATGAGTTTCGATAGCGGCAAGTTTTAGCTTAGACATAAAGGTTTCTGCTGCTTGACGCCCACCCTTAATTCCAAAGCTTATTACACCGCAACTGCCATTTGGTAAATACTTTTGAGCAAGATTATAAAACTTGTCTCCTGGCAAAGAAGGATGCTGAA
Source organism: Coriobacteriales bacterium (assembly GCA_024408695.1). GTDB lineage: Bacteria > Actinomycetota > Coriobacteriia > Coriobacteriales > QAMH01 > JAKSUU01. The sequence goes on from JAKSUU010000106.1 coordinate 3,640, forward strand.
CCCAAGCAACTTTTTCGTGATTTTGCAAATATTGTGCAAGTTCAAGGCCATTATGTGCATGACGAGGCATACGCAGATGCAAACTTTCAAGGCCCAGGTTGATGTAATAGGCATGTTGTGGACTTTGAATGGAACCAAAATCGCGCATAAGCTGCGCTACGCACTTAGTAATAAAAGCGTTTTCGATGCCAAATTTCTCATAATATACTATGCCGTGGTAACTTTCATCTGGGGTGCATAAACCAGAAAAACGATCTGGGTATTTGCCCCAGTCAAATTTTCCACTGTCGATGACTGCGCCGCCAACCGTTGCGCCATGACCATCCATATATTTTGTAGTTGAATGTGTAACAATGTCTGCACCCCATTCTATTGGGCGACACAAAATTGGTGTAGGAAAAGTATTATCAACAATTAGTGGAAGACCAGCCTCATGGGCAACACTTGCAAAAAGTTCAATGTCAAGCACGCTAAGAGCTGGATTAGCAACAGTTTCCCCAAAAATGCACTTTGTATTTGGTTGAATTGCGGCTTTAAGTTCATCGGCGGTGCAATCTGGACGAACAAAAGTAAAATCAATGCCCATTTTGCGCATTGTATGATCAAAAAGGTTAAATGTTCCTCCATAAATAGAGTTGCTTGCAACAACATGGTCACCAGCGTTTGCTAAGTTAAAAATTGCAAAGAAATTTGCTGCTTGACCACTTGATGTAAGCATTCCAGCGGATCCGCCTTCTAATTCAGCAATTTTTGATGCAACAATATCATTCGTAGGATTTTGCAAACGAGTGTAAAAATAACCTGGTTCGTCTAAATCAAAAAGGCGTCCCATATGCTCGGATGTGTCAAATTTAAAGGTTGTGCTTTGATAAATTGGAATTTGCCTTGGTTCGCAATCTCCTGGTCTATAGCCAGCTTGTACGCATTTGGTCCCTAATTTTGCTTCCATAACATTCCTTTCAAAAAACTAAACATATTTTACTACACTTGAACAATAAAGGCTAAGCCGTATATCTAAACCAAAATTTAAACACTTATCGCAA
>JAKSUU010000107.1 GCA_024408695.1 Coriobacteriales bacterium
AAATAGTCTATAATCTAGCAAATTTTCGATAATCTTAAAATAAGCTTTGTCGCAGTCAATTATGTCATAAAGATTGCCAATAAAATTTTTACCTGATTTTATTTTATCTTTGAGTTGTGGATTAAATGCAGCAGATTTAAAAGATTCACTTGTGGCATTAAGGGCAGCAAGCTTAGAGTTTAAATCGGCAATTATTTTAGTGTCGCCGACAATATTTTCATTTAGCTTATCTAACTTTTGATTTAATTGCGCAAATTGTTGATTTTTACCTTCTAGCGTTTCATCGAGTTTTGTTAATTGCTCTTCGGATTGTTTTATTTGATTATTTTTATTGTTAATGTTTTCATCGATATTTGACAAATTCTTATTTGCTTGTTCTAGTTGCAAAGTAAACATATTATTTTTAGAACTATTTGTTGATGATTTTTCAATGGATTCGTTAAGAACATTTGTATCAATTTCAACATTTGATTCTAAATCAAGATTTTGTTTATTTAAGTTAGCTATTTGTTCATCAAGATTTTGTCTTATTTCTTTTGTTTTATCTAATTCTTCTTTTGCATGAATTAACTGTTCACTGTAACTAGAAAGGTTTGCATTTTTTTCTTGAAACTTCTCTTTATTGCTCGAAATTTGAAGCTTAAGCTCGTTATTTTTAGTGGTTGCAGCTAAAATTTCTGAATCTAAAGATTCAATAATAGCTTTTGTATTATTAATTTTTTCTTTAAGAATCACATTTAAAGAGCTAAATTTTTCTAAAGCTGATTGGGTGCGCATTTGAAGGGCATTTAAATCACCACTATACACACCTTTTTCTTCGAGTGATTTTTGATATTTATTTAATGTTTCATTTTTTTCATTTAATTGAAGTTTGCACAAATCTATTAAAGCGATAAGTTCTTTTTCTTGCGATTTTTTTTCCTCATAGACGGCCTGCATTTCTTTTAGTTCATTCACCGCAAGCCAAATTTGATATTTATCAAAGGAACTTTTTAGTTCACTGTATTCTTTTGCAACCTTTGCTTGTTTTGCAATTGGACGTAAATTGCGTATGATTTCTCTTTTGACATCCTCAACACGAGTAAGTTGAGTTTGCATTTTTTCGAGTTTTCTCAAAGATTTTTCTTTGCGTTTTTTATGTTTTAAAGTGCCTGCAGCTTCTTCGATTAATAAACGGCGATTTTCAGGTTTTGCACTAATGTATTGAGCCAAAGAGCCTTGAGAAATAACGGCGTGGCTATCACGTCCAATTTTAGTATCGCTTAAAACGTCTAAAATATCATTTAGTCTAACAGGAGTTCCATTGAGCAAATATTGGTTTTCACCATTTCTAAAGACTTTTCTAGTTATAATTATTTCTTCAAAATCTAAATCAATGGTTTTGTCACTGTTGTCGAGCGACAAATCCACCTGAGCTAAATTAACAGCCCCCTTAGACTTAGAGCCAGCAAAAATTACATCTTGCATATTTTCGCCACGCAAGATTTTTGGACTTTGTGTACCTAAAACCCATAATATAGCATCGGAAATATTAGATTTTCCAGAGCCATTAGGTCCTACAACCACATTCATGCCAGGTTCAAACTTTAAAGTAGAACTTGAAGCAAATGATTTAAATCCTTTTAATGTTAGCGACTTTAAATACAAGTTTACTTATTCTAATAACTAAAATAATAGTAAATATATTATAAATAAGATTTAAGTTTATTTGCTAGCATTTTGGATAAGACGCAAGTATGCATTTTTTGCAGCGTGTTCTTCGGCTTCTTTTTTGCTTCTTCCTTCGCCACAACCTAATTCGTGTCCATTACTACTTACACTAAACTTAAAAGTTTTTGAGTGATCTGGGCCAACTTCATCGGTTTGTTTATAAATAGGTTTTTGCCCTTTAGCCTGAAGATAGTTTTGAAGTTGACTTTTATAAGAATCTGGATGTATTAAAACATCATCTGTAATAAAAGGCTCTAAATGAGAAAAAACAAACTTTTTAGCAGCCAAGAAACCCAATTTTTCTGCATCTACATTTAAATAGGAGTCTTTACAAGAATAGCCTATTTGTAAAGTATTCATATTATTTTTCGAAATTTTTAATAATTCATTGTTTCGAACATCTAGAAAAATTGCGGCAACCAAAGCTTCAAATACATCTTCAAGAGCAGAATCAAGTCCGCGTATTCCTACGTTAAGTTCAGATGCACCAAAAACTATACAATCTTCAAGGCCCATTTCTTTTGCTACTTTGGTTAAAGTATCACCGCAAACAGCGTGAATTCTGATTTTTGTAAGATCGCCTTCATCATAATCAGAAAATTTGTCGTAAATAAAGATAGATACAATGGCTTCTAAAAGTGAGTCGCCTAAAAATTCAAGTCTTTGATAATCATGTAATTTATCAAATGCCTTGTTTGCAGATGGATGAGTTAAAGCTTGTTTAAGCAGGCTTAAATCATAAAAATTGTGACCAATGATATCTTGAGCGCAATCAAGTTTTACACTGTCTAACTGTTTGTTTTTATTATCTTGCAATTTATCTTTTTCCAAACTCTTCATTCATCTTATTTATTAAATTGCTACGAGCCATTTTTGCGGACGTTAAAATTCCATCAGAAATATTTTTAGCCTTAGAATTGCCATGTCCTATTACAACAACACCTTGAACCCCCAAAAGAATTGCTCCACCTATGTCATCTGACATCTTTTCCTTTAAGGAATATAAGCTATTTTTAATTAATAGAGCGCCTATTTTAGATTTTAGTGAAGACATAAGGCTAGATTTGATTTCACTCATAAGCATTTTTGAAGTGCCTTCTATTGCCTTTAGCGCAATGTTTCCACAAAAACCATCTGCAAGAACTATATCAAAAGAGCCATCAATTATGTTCGGGCTTTCGGCATTACCCTTAAATCCATCAAGTTTTTCGCAAAGCAATGCATGGGTTTCTTTTGTAAAAGAATTTCCTTTGCAGTCTTCTTCCCCGTTAGATAAAAGCCCAATCTTAGGATTTTGAATTCCACAAATATTTTGAGCGTAAAGAGAAGCCATTTGCCCAAATTGTAATAAATTTTCAGGGCTACAGTCTGGGTTAGCACCCATATCTGCAAGTATTGTGCTACCTTTAGGGCTAGGAAGTGCAGAGATAATGCAGGGCCTTTTAATGTTTGCAAAACGCCTAATTATTACAGATGCAGCAGCAGCACATGCCCCGGTAGAGCCTGCACTAAAAAATGCCTGCGCCTGATTGTTTTTAACAGCTTTGCAAGCTTGAACAATACTGCAATCGGCGAACTGCCTTTTAATGACTAGCTCTGGATCATCTGACATTTTTAGAATTTTAGTAGTGAAATTGGCATTAACTTTATCGTTTTGGGTGCAAAAACTTTCGATTGCATCTTTATCACCAAAAAGTTCAACATATAAATTGGGGTCTTTATTTACAGCAAGCTTAACACCTTCAAGAACACAAGCCGGAGCATTATCTCCTCCATGAGCATCGACTGCAACTACTACTTTTTTTGAATTTTCCATAAAAGTGCCTTAATTCTAAAAAAGCCGGCATAAAAAAATTTACACCGGCTCAGAAAATACTTTAGCAAAAAAGAATTATTCTACTTCAAGAATTTCTTTGCCCTTGTAAAAACCACATGATGGACATATGCAATGAGGTCTTTTTACCTCACCACAGCGAGGACAAATGCTTCTTCCCTGTTTTTGACAAGTATCATTTGCACTTCTACGCGCATGAGTAACTGCTCGTCCGGTTCTTCTTTTTGGTACTGCCATAAGTTTATCCTTCTCTTGTTAAATTCTATAAGTTTTTATTGCCTATTTACAGCAATTTTTAATTATAACAAAAAAATAATATCTAGTCAAATTTATAAAAATTGTTCTATGAACAAAACAAGACATGTATTACTTTATTTTTTCAAGTCCTTTAGGCGTTTTTCTATCGCTGCATTAATTGTTTTTAGCGCTTTAATGCGGGCATATTTTTTATCATCGCTTTCAAGTAAAGTCCAAGGACATTCTTCTGTACTTGTAAGTCTAAACATATCGTTAACAGCTGCACTATATTGTGGGAATTTTTCGCGATTGCGCCAATCTTCATCGGTAAGTTTCCAGGCCTTGTCTGGGTTTTGAGCGCGAGCATTAAAACGCTCAAGTTGAGTATCTGGGCTAATATTTACCCAAAACTTAACAACAATTGCTCCCCAATCAACAAGCTCATGTTCAAATTGATTAATTTCATCGTATGCACGAGCCCATTGTTTATTACTTGCAAATCCTTCAACACGCTCAACTAAAACCCTACCATACCATGATCTATCATAAAATCCTACGTGACCTGCCTTAGGAAGACGAGTCCAATAACGCCATAAGAACGGATGCATAAGTTCCGGTTTTGTAGGAGCAGGAGATGTAAACACATTATAACCGCGAGCATCTACACCATTTGCTACTCTTTTAATATTGCCGCCCTTGCCTGCTGCATCCCAGCCTTCATATAAAATAACAAGTGGGATACGTTTTTGATATAAAACTTGTTGTAAATCGTGAAGCTTTGTTTGTTCTTTCTTTTTTAGTTTTCGATATTCATCTTCTTCCATAAATTTATCGTAAGCAGCTTCTTCTAATTTTGGATATT
>JAKSUU010000108.1 GCA_024408695.1 Coriobacteriales bacterium
ATCTAAACCTTTGATAGCAGTGCCATTTTGTTGCGTAACAGTCATCTTTAAACTAACATAGTCACCTTCCGAAACCTTGTGAGTTTTTGACTTAATGTCTTCAAATGTATGATAAGCATCTCTTAAATCTAAAATATAGTCTTCAATCTCTTTATCTGTAGCCTCATCTGGTGGCATTTCGATCTCTATTGGATCAACATTTTCAACTTCTATTTCTGGAGCAATTAATCCAGTTACTGTAAAATTTAAAGGTGTATCAAGCTTAAGTTCGCCATCCATATTAAATTCGGGAAGCTCTAAAAAGATAATATCGTCTTCATCTATTGCTTTAATTGCATATTCATTAAATATACGTTCTGCAATATAATCGCAGGCCTTTTGATGACCCCCAACCATTTGTTCTAAAACTTGTTTAGGGGCTCTACCTTTTCTAAACCCATCAACTTTGTTCTGCGATAATTCTTTAAAAAATTCTTTTTCACATTTATTAACTTCTTTAGCACTAGCTTTAAGTTCAACGCTAAGCTCAATTTTGTCGCTGTCATCTGTAATGATTGATTTTCCAATAATTTCCACGGTTTTCTCCTGTTTTATAACTAATATATTAATAATTATAAAGCATAATCAACAAATTTGGCTAATGATGTTTGTATGAAACTTTAAAAGAATTAGTTAAGAGCTTTGTTGAAAAAAATTGGCAAATAATGCACTCAGGCATATATCAATATATATTTAGTTGTAAATTTGATATAATAGTTATGAATTTTATTGAAAAGGGCTAGCTATGTTTTGCACAAAATGCGGAGAAGAAGTCAAAGACGGTTCAAACTTTTGCACAAAATGCGGAAATCCAATAGAACAAATTCCAATTAACCAAGAACCTCAAAACACAACGACACAAGGTGCTGGTGAGGTCTCAGGCACAGGTCAGAGCGCGGGCGCAAGTCAAAGCACAGGAGAAGCCCAGAACGCAGGCGCGGGTCAGAGCGCGGGCCCCGACCAAGTCGCGAGCGCAGGTCTGACCCAAGGCGCAGGTCAGGTCCAAAATCCAAACCCTACAAATACAAAACAAGGCCAAAAAAAGACTGCAATAATTATCGCTGGCATCGTTGCTGCAGTAATTGCAATTGCATTAATCATTATTTTAATTGTAAGTTGCAGTGGCAATAATAATCAAGGCGGTCCAACAATTATCACATCTGCAAACAAAGGGCAAGAAACTCAATTAAGCATTGCACAAATAGATACATCGAAATTTCCTGAACTATTAATTTATGCAAACATAGTCGATAAAGACGGTAAAAAAATCAGCGATATTAAAGCAAGTGACATCCAGCTTATCGAATACAAAAACAGCGATGAGTTAACAAGTCTGTGTTCTTCACTAGAAGCAATTAGCGATTCAGATACTCTGAGCATTAATCTTGTGCTAGATAAAAGTGGCTCAATGAACTCTTCAAATAAAATGCGCTCGGCAACTAACGCAGCAAAAACTTTTATAGATGAATTCACAAAAAAAGATAATTCAGAGCTTGAAATTACAGCTTTTGACGACAAAGTCTACAATAAACAGCCTTTTACAAATAATACAGAACTTTTGTATAGCTCACTTAATGCCCTAACTCCTAGTGGAGAAACTGCATTATACGATGCTTTATATTGGTCTTTGCAGCGTACAAGCTTAAAAAGTGGCAATCGCTGTGTTGTAGCATTTACGGATGGAGAAGAAAATGACTCCACTTATACCGAAAAAGAAGTCATAGAATTATCAAACAAAACAGGAACACCGGTCTATATTATTGGTATTGGTAGTAGCATCAATAAAAGCTCTCTTGAATCTTTAGCAAGTAAGTGCAAAGGATCTTATTATAGTTGCGCAGACGGTTCAGATATGGCTGATGCGCTTGCAAAAATATATTCTAGTATTTACAATTACACAGTTAATTTATTTAAACTTGGCTTTACATCTCAACTCGATGACTCTTTATATAGTGTGTATTCTGTGAAACTCTGCTGTGTGGATGGTTCGAAATATAGTGGGAGTTGCAAAGCCGAATATTCCCCAAAAAATGACATCTCGCTTTACGACAACAAAGCTGTAAATGGAGACTATATTTTGCCAGACAGTAACTCTAGATATTATTCAGAATCGGAATTAAGTTCTATGTCTCTTTGGGATTTATATCTGGCCAGAAATGAAATATATGCCCGACACGGTCGTGATTTTAAAAATAAAGACTTACAAGAATACTTTAAAACAAAATCTTGGTATTCAATTAAATATACACCTGAAGAGTTTAATGCTATTGAAGACACAGTCTTCAATGATTATGAAAAGAAAAACGCTCTTGCTATGCTAGAAATAGAAAAATCGCGCAACTCTCCATACTTAGTTACTGCAAAATAAATAATAAAACAGATAAAAGAGAAGTAGTAAAATATCACATATTTTGTGCGGTCTTGTTTGTATATGACGCAAATTTGATGCAATTTTGCAGATATTATATAGACTTTTTATATTGACGCAAAATTTACATGAATCTAAAATAAAGTGCTGTCTTTTTTTTATACAGCACCAATTAACACAACGTTGCGCATATTAAGCGGTCTTGCTCTATATAGTCCGAACTTAACACACCAACAGAAATTGAAATGTCTTATTCTATATGATGCAAACACTAAATGTACTTAGAATACTTCTAATACGCCACAAAACCTAAATGCAACATCCAAAAATATTCCACAACCAAATTAGACATAAAAAAAGCACGCACCCAAAAGGATGCGTGCTTTAAAAGTAAAATGTTAACTAAACTCTATTCTTTTTTAACATCTACATCGCGTTCTGTAACTTCTACATCAATAACCTTTTCATGAATATTGCCTTGCGCATCTTCTGTAATAACAACCTTTTCAGCTTCTGCAACAACCTTAGCTTCTGGTTCGTTTGAAGCTTTTGGTAATTTACGATCAGCAAGTTTTTGACCCATTGCAGCATGAACTTCATTAATTGGGGTTTTACCAAAACGTTTTGCATAAATTGCAAATGTTAACATACCTGTACCAAAAAGGCCAGCAACAGCAAGTAAGAAACTACCAAGGTGAATTAGGCCTTCTGTTGCATGTGCGCCACCAATAGCTAAATCAACACCAACATTATACATGTTATAACCACCAACAGTGATAAGAACGCTAAAGCCTTCGCCACATGTGCTTGCTAAAAAGCCACTTAAACCACATGGAGCTAAAATTGTACCAACAAACCATGCGAGTAATAAAATGTGGACGTGTTTTGCCTTGCCAGGAAGAACAACTTTTTCAATTTCCCAAATGATTTGGAAAACAATAGATATACATCCACCACAAATAAAAGAAAGTGGAAATACGGTAGCAGTAGTATTTGCTGGTGTAACAGGTGTTACAATGCCCATAGTTTGGCAAATGAAACCAAATGCAATAGATACAATAGCGCCAACAGCATTAAACCAGATTACCAACCAAAGAGCTGGCCATATGCACTTCCACATGCTTTCGCCCTTTACATAAGGGTTAACAGATTTCATACCAACTGCCATAGCAAAACCAGCGAATGGAAGGAATGAACCAAAGTCTGCCCATTCTGCTAAGAGTTGATAGAGTGCATTACCACCAAGAATACAACCAATTACACCCATTAAAACAAGGGTACCACCACCAACGAAGAATTCAAATGGTGTGCCAGTGAACCACAATTTTGTGCAAACCAAAATAGCTTGCGCAACTAAACAAAATGTGCCACCAACAAAGAAAGATAAAATTACTTTTTTCCAAGCAGGCATATTGTCTCCTCTTTATAAAGTTTACAAAAATGTATTTATAAAGTATATAAGATTTTTAAAAATTGCAACAAACTTATTGTATTTACGGTTAAAATTTATTGGAATCTCTAGTTAATTCGCACTGTAAAAGCAAAATCTACGCTTGCAAATAACTAGCCGTAGATTTATCTTACCAAAAATCAATCTTTTTATGTTGTTTGTGAAGACGCTCAGCCTCTTTCATCGTTGGCATATTCATCTTAGCTTTTATAGTTTGACGAATGAGCTCTTCTGGGACTTGTAAAGACTCTTCATAGGTGTAGCCTTTATCAAAAAGCCAATATTTAAACTTTCCCCAGGTATTTCGTTTAGCTGGCAATCCGACGCTTAACCCCTTATAGTCTTCTTTAATCATAATACAAACAATAAAGGCAACGGCAGCTCGAAGCTTTGAGATGTCTTTTACGCGAACCTCGTAGCACGGACCAAGCCCTCTAAAGTCTTTAACAAGAGCAACTAAAACATCTTTTCTGTGATCATCTTGATTTACGCAATTAGCATGTCCTGTGCTAATAGAACTAAACATTTCCCACTTCATGCCCTCTAAAAAATAATAACGAAAAATATGATAAGTTTTAAAGGTGTAAGTAAATCTATCGACCTGAACATCATAAGTCAAAGCCTTGAAATCAGGTTTAATGCGTGCTCGAAGCTCGTTACTTGACCCTATAAGATCAACTTTAGATTTTTCACTGTTCCAATCACTTTTAACTGTAGCAAAAAGATCATTGTCTTCATAAAAGATGTCAAAATCTTTCTTTT
>JAKSUU010000109.1 GCA_024408695.1 Coriobacteriales bacterium
AAAATAATGACAAATGGCTTAGTGCTCCTGCTTTACCGGCAAGAAATGTTGGTGCCAGCTGCTATGAAAGAATGTTTTATAATTGTCCCAAATTAAAGACTCCACCAGTGTCTTTACCTTTTGTAGAGGCAAAAGAAAAATGCTGTTTGCAAATGTTTGAGCGCTGTTCTTCTTTAAAATATACACCAACTTTACCAGCAACTAAAATGGCTTCAAATTGCTATGACAATATGTTTACTACATGCACTTCAATAAAAAATCCACCCCGTCTTGATTCAACACAACTTGCGGATCATTGCTATGATTCTATGTTTGCTGAGTGTTCCAGTCTTGAATCTTGTCCAGAACTTCGCGCATCTATACTTAAAGAGAGTTGTTATGACAGCATGTTTAGACATTGCATTTCAATCACCGATACACCTGTATTAAACGCTTCAACACTTGCCAAACGTTGTTACGGTGGTATGTTTTCTCAATGCGAAGGCATTGAAGCGGCTCCTGTTCTAAATAATATGAACTTAGCTGAAGCTTGCTATTCAGGCATGTTTAGCGGCTGTTCCTCACTTATTCAAGCTCCCGATCTTCCTGCTAACACTTTGCAAGTTGCTTGTTATGAATATATGTTTAATGGTTGCACTTCATTAACTGACGTACCTGATTTACTAGCCGAAATAGTCCCCGAATCTGCCTATGAATCTATGTTTGAAAGTTGTGAGAATTTAGAAAACCCACCATTAATTAGCGGTAAATCAATTGGCAAAAGATCGTATGCTTATATGTTTGCGCACGATAATAATTTAAAAACTGCTCCAGAAATAAAAGCAGAAAATTTGGCAGAAGAGTGTTTTATGATGATGTTTGGAGGTTGCAGTTCTATTACTCACGCCCCAGCGTTGCCTTATACAACTCTTCAAAAAGGATGTTATCAAATGATGTTTTACGATTGTTCTTCTTTAACTGAAGCTCCTGAGCTTCCAGCTACAAGTCTTGTTGATGGTTGCTATGGTAGTATGTTTGGTGGATGTACAAAATTGTCAAAAATTAAAGTTCATTTTACAACTTGGCCTTCGGATTATTGGACACTAGGAACCTGGGTAGCTGGTGTTGCTACAAATGGTGAATTTATTTGTCCTAATGCACTACCAGACCAGCGCGGCGATGCCAAAATTCCTAATGGTTGGACTGTAACAAGATTTTAATGTAAATATGTGGATATTGATTTTGTCGATGTTTACGCTAATGCAGATTAAAAATTGCCAAAATTTTGATATTTGACATATAAGTGATAAAATTGTTAAGTTATATGTAATTTAACGAAAGGGTGCATATGTCCGGACATTCTAAATGGGCTACAACCAAACACCGTAAGGCTGCGCAAGATAGTAAACGCAGTGCGATGTTTTCAAAATTATCAAGAATTATTACTGTTGCTGCTAAAGAAGGTGGCGACCCTAATCCAGATAACAATGCTTCACTTGCTGCAGCTATTGCAAAGGCCAAAGGCTATTCTATGCCTAAAGACAAGATTCAAGTTGCAATCGATAAAGCATTTGGCAGTGGTTCAGACGCTGCAAGTTGGGAAACTGTAATTTATGAAGGTTATGGACCTGCTGGTGTTGGAATGTATGTTGAATGTTTAACAGACAACCGCAATCGCACTGCTGCAGACGTTCGCAGTGCTTTTTCTCACAGTGGCGGTAATCTTGGTGCAAATGGTTCTGTTGCATTTCAGTTTGAGAAAAAAGGTCAAATTACTGTAGAAAAGTCTGTATGTGGCGATGAAGATGAATTAATGATGGCTGTTGCCGAAGCCGGTGGAGACGACTACGAAGACGCTGGGGAAGAATGGATTATTTGGACGGCAGCTACAGAGCTTATGGCTGTTAAAAAAGGTTTAGAAGAGCAAGGCATTGAGGTTAAAGGTGCCGAACAAATTATGGAAGCAAACAATCCTCAGGCTGTTGATGTAAGCGATGCGAAAAAAGTTATGCGTCTTGTGGATAAGCTTGAAGAACTCGATGATGTTCAAAGCGTTTCTCATACTATGGATATTACTGATGAAATCGCTGCTGCGCTAGAAGAAGACGACTAATTTTGTGCTATTTTGCCCGCTAAGCCTATTAAGGTTTAGCGGGCATTTTTTGTATATAAGGATTTTATGCGAGTTTTATTAACAAATACTTTTCCGCTAACTGGTTCTGGAAGTGGCGTTTATACTTTAAATTTGGCTAATATGTTAACTCGTCTAGGTCATGAGGTTTGTGTAATTTTCCCAGAGCATGCTAATGTTCGACTTGACTATGATTTTAAGTGTGCACCAGTATTATTCTCAAGTGAGAATAATTCAGATTTGAGAGAAGGCATTCTGCCTTTCAATTTTCCATGCTTTACAACGCATCCTCGTTCACAGATGACTTTTGAAGATCTTTCGGCGAATCAGGAAACTTTGTATAGAGATGCCTTTACTGCAGCGATTGCAAAACAGGTAAAAGAATTTAAACCCGATATCATTCATTGCGGACATATTTGGATTATTGCAGAAATCGCAAGCCAATTTGATGTTCCGTTAGTGATTACTGCGCATGGGACTGACATTATGGGTTATGCTCAGTCGCGACGTTTTCGTAATTCCGCTCTTTTAGCTGCTAAAAACGCAAAAGCGATTATTGCCATTTCTCATCAAAATATTGATTTAATTTATAAAAATTTTGTAGGTATAGACAAGGCAAAAGTTCACTTAATTTTAAATGGATACGACAGTTTTGTTTTTTACCCGCAGGACGATGTATATAAAAATGTAGAATTGGCGCGCGAAAAATTTTTAAGTTCTTTTGAAATAGAAAATGTTTTTGACAATTTTGTATGTTTTGCTGGAAAGTTTACAGAGTTTAAGGGTATAGATACACTAATTAAAGCTGCTGGCATTTACACAAAACAAGCTCGCGAAGTTTGTCAAAAAAATGTTGTTACATTAATATCTGGCGATGGACAACTATTTGATGAAATGGTCAAGCTTGCTGAGTCTCTTAATCTTCAAAATAACGTTTTTTTCTTACACAATCAGCCTCAGGATGTGCTCAATAAAATGTATAATATTAGCGATGTTTCGGTTGTTAGTTCTGTCAGAGAGCCTTTTGGTCTTGTTGCTATTGAAGCTTTAGCTTGTGGAACTCCGGTTGTTGGGTCAAACGACGGTGGTCTTGTAGATATTTTGAATAAAGATTGTGGAGTTTTGGTAGAGCCAAAGAATGAAAAACAATTTGCAGATGCAATTTTTGAAATAATTAGTGCAAAATTGAATTTTGATTCTAAATTCATTAGTAAATATGCATACGACTCTTTCTCGTTAGATACCAAAATTATGGACACTATCAAAATTTATGAATCAGTATAGTATGTTTTTTGTTTAAGTGTTAATCTAATATAAGTTAAATATTTTAAGGGTAATTATGTCAAACAATTCTTATTTATTTACATCAGAGGCAGTTACCGAAGGTCATCCAGACAAAATGTGTGATCAAATTTCCGATGCCATTTTAGATGCTATTATTGCAAAAGAAACTTTACTACAAAAGCAGGGCTATATTGCTCCAAACGGTCGCGAAGCAAATCCTTTAAATGCGCGTTGTGCTGTAGAAACTCTAGCTACAACTGGGTTAATTTTGGTGTCGGGTGAAGTTAGTTCGCAAGCTTATATCGACATCGACAGCATTGTTCGAAATTGTGTTTCAGAAATTGGCTATACACGCGCAAAATATGGCTTTGATTCATCCACGTGTGCAGTTATAAATTCTATACACGAACAAAGTCCCGATATTTCACAGGGTGTAGACAAGGGTGGCAAAAGTTATAGTTTAGACGATGATTCCTTGTTAGAAATTGGCGCTGGTGATCAAGGTATGATGTTTGGTTTTGCCTGCAATCAAACCGATGAGCTTATGCCACTTCCCATTTTTTTGGCAAATAGATTAGCAGAAAAATTAAGTGATGTTCGAAAAAGTCCAGGTTTTGAATTCTTACGTCCCGATGCCAAAACTCAGGTTACAGTGCGTTATGAGGATGACATCCCTAAAGCAATTGACACCATCTTAATTTCGACCCAACATAGTGAAGATGCAAGTCAAGAACAACTTGAAGACGTTTTGCGCGAAAATGTAATTGATCCGATTTTTACAAAATATGGTTTTGAGTATACAGATGCAAAAGTTTTTATTAATCCTTCAGGTCGTTTTGTTATTGGCGGTCCAGCTGGTGACACCGGCTTAACTGGTCGCAAAATGAGCGTCGGTACTTGTGGTGGTATGGGTCGTCATGGTGGGGGTGCTTTTAGTGGCAAAGACTGCAGAAAGGTAGATCGCAGTGGCGCATATGCTGCACGCTGGGTTGCAAAAAACATTGTGGCTGCAGGTCTTGCCGATAAATGCGAAGTTCAATTTTCTTATGCAATTGGTGTATGCGAACCATTAAGCATTATGGTCGAGACATTTGGAACAAATAAAGTTGATAATTCAAAAATCACCGATTCCATGTTAAATCACGCAATTACGAT
>JAKSUU010000011.1 GCA_024408695.1 Coriobacteriales bacterium
TGATAACGAAACACTTATGCAAGGTAACGATGCAATTATTGCATATCTCAAAGATACATACTTATAATATTTTCAAGGGGCAATTTTTATGAAAAGGCTAGTCACAATTCAAGATATATCTTGCTTGGGAAAATGCTCTCTTACTGTTGCTCTTCCTATAATTTCGGCTTTTCAACTTGAATGTTGCGTTATTCCAACAGCGGTTCTTTCAAATCATACGGCATTTGATGAGTTTACATTTTGCGATTTAACCGATGAAATTGCAAAAATTGATGCTAGCTGGCAGCGCCAAAATTTTGAATTCGATGCAATTTATACTGGATATTTAGGTAGCGTAAAGCAGCTTGATCTTGTCAGCAATTTTTTCGATGATTTTAAAACAAATAACAATTTTATATTTGTAGACCCCGCAATGGCTGATTTTGGAAAAATGTATGCAGGATTTGATGAAAATTTCGCGAAGCTCATGGGGCAAAAAGTTTGTGCGAAAGCAGATATAATTGTTCCTAACCTAACAGAGGCTGCTTTTATGCTCGGTAAAGATTTTATTGCCAATGATTATCCACAAAATTATATTGAAGATATTCTAAAAGGTTTATGCGAACTTGGCGCTAAAACTGCTGTTGTTACCGGTCTTCGTCCAAACGCAAAAGAATGGGTATATGGGTTATGACAGTAAAAATAATCGATACTTTTCATACTATAAGCCCTATGTTGATGCACAATTTCATGGTACTGGTGATGTTTTTGCAAGTGTTTGTGTTGGTGCATATATGAGATGTGAGAACTTGCAAGATTCACTAAAAATTGCTGCAGATTATAATGTGGAGGCGATCGAAAAGACAATGAATAATCCTAATCATAATTGGTATGGAATCGACTTTGAATTGTGCCTGCCCTCAATAATTAAAAAATTTGCTTAATAACTAAAGAAATTTTGACTTGCCCTTACATAAACATAGTTGGATGGTCTGGAAGTGGCAAAACCACACTTCTTACTAAAATTACGCAGCTTTTAACACAGAATGGCCTGCGTGTGGGCGTTATAAAACATCACGGTCATGAAAGTGGCATGGTGGATACCCCTGGCAAAGACACTTACGAATACGCAAAAAATGGAGCTCAAAATGTAATCCTTTCATCTAGTGTTCAATATGCGATTTTCAAAGCTTTTCCAAATAATGAGCCTACACAAGACCAGCTCATAGACGAAATTGCAGATGATTGCGACTTAATAATTATTGAAGGATTTTCTTCCGAATCACCTCGTCCTATAGTTGAAGTTAATCGCGCAGCAAATAATTCTAAGCCAAAAGTTCCCTTGGAGAAACTTGATATGCTTATTTCAGATAATTTAGATTACATCAATAATGCAAAACTAAAAAATATTCCCACCTTTTCACTTGACGATACCACTGGTATTGCAAATCATTTTTGTTTTTTGTGTAATATCAAAAAAGTTATACAATAAATAGATAAATTAAAGAGCACACTCTTTGCCGTGCCTTAATTTTAATGCGCCCATAGCTCAGTTGGATAGAGCATTGGACTTCTAATCCGGGGGCCGCGGGTTCGAATCCTGCTGGGCGCGCCATTATTGGTTTTTACGAAGGATAGTTATGAACGCATTTCAAAAATTTATGTCGCTAAACATTGTTGCACGTATTGCAATTGGTTTGGCAGTTGGTATTGTTTTGGCTTTGATTTTTTATAATTTTACGCCTCAAGATCCAACTCTAGCAGAAGGCTTTGGAGCCCAATTTGTCCTTTTCATTAATGCATTTTTTGGTCTTTTGGGTAAGCTTTTTGTATCTGCTTTAAAGGGCATTGCTCCAATTCTTGTTTTTTTCTTAGTCTCTAATGCACTTTGCAATATGAAAACAGGTCACAAAAGTCCAATTAAAGTAATTATTGTCTTTTATTTGGTCGGCACTTTTGCAGCAGCTCTGTTAGCTTCCATTATGACAAGTTTCATTCCTGTTAACATGGTATTTTCGTCCGATGTTGATTTATCAGAATTTACCCCTCCTTCAGGAATCGGTGAAGTTTTAACAACTCTTCTATTAAACATTGTTGCTAATCCAATTGATGCACTTGCAAATGCAAACTTCTTAGGCATTTTATTTGCTGCTGTTTTATTTGGTTTAGCACTTCGTTATTTTGCAACCGAAGGTTTACGTGATGCTTTGCAAGGCATTAGCGATGCAATTTCTATTTGTGTAAAATGGATTATTAACTGTGCACCTATTGGTGTTATGGGTCTTGTTTACAGCGCAATCATCGACAATGGCTTATCCGTTTTTATCGATTATGGTTTGCTAATTGTTGTTCTTGTTGTTTCAATGCTAATCATGTTCTTAGTTGTAAACCCTTTAATTGTATTTATTGCAATTCGCGAAAATCCATATCCAATCGTTCTAAAATGTATTGCACGTAGTGCAATTACTGCTTTCTTTACTCGTTCATCTGCGGCAAACATTCCTGTTAATATGGAACTTTGCAAAGATCTTAAACTTAATAAAGACACATATTCAATTACTATTCCTCTTGGTGCAACAATCAATATGGAAGGCGCCGCAATTACTATTTCCGTTTTAACTCTTGCTGCATGCCACACTCTTGGTATTCAAGTCGACTTTATTTCTGCACTTGTCCTTTCTTTCTTAGCCGCACTTGGTGCTTGTGGTGCATCTGGTGTTGCAGGTGGATCACTTCTTCTTATTCCTATGGCTGCATCTCTTTTCGGCATTAGCCCAGATATTGCTGCTACAGTTATTGGTGTTGGCTTTATTATTGGCGTTATTCAAGATTCCCTCGAAACTGCTCTTAATTCTTCAACAGATGCCCTCTTTACAACTGTTGGTGAAATTTGGCTTAATAAAAAGAGTAAAAAAGCTGCAGAATCAGACTCAAGTGTTGAAGTTCCAAAAGGTCCCTGCTCTATATCTGAAGCAATTGCAAATGTTACTGCTGCCGAAAAAGCTGCTGCAAATTCATCCTTAAAAGATGATGCTAAAAATGTTGCACGCAGTTTTAAAGCGGTTGGCACAAACGATGAAGCTAAATCTTCTGAAACCAATGCAGATACTCAAAAAACTGAAGGATACATGGCTGCTGGCACTGCTCAATCAAACAACGACGAAGACAATAAATAGCTATATATTTTAAAAGGTAAAGGCGGTTCATCATATAAGGTGAGCCGTCTTTTTTATGTAATACGCTGTCTCATTTAAGGATACAATATGGCAAAACCAATTATCACCTATGCAATTCCTTGTTATAACTCACAAGATTATATGGCTAATTGCATAAAATCTATTCTTGCGTGCAAAAAGAAAAACATCGAAATTATTATTATTGATGACGGGTCGACCGATTCAACTCTTGCAATTGCCCACAGTTTTCAACAAAAATATCCCAAAATTATCAGGGCAATTAGGCAAAAAAATGCTGGCCACGGTGGCGCAGTTATGACTGGCCTTAGAAATGCAAAGGGCAAGTATTTTAAGGTTGTAGATAGCGATGACTGGCTCGACAATAAATCAAATATCTCCCTTGTAAATACTTTAGAGATGCTTAACAAACAAAAAAAAGATGTGGATTTAGTTTTATGCAATTATGTTTATGAAAATGAAAAAGATAAGACATCAAAGGCTATGAGACTCGACAAGACTCTTCCACAAAACAAGATATTTTCATGGGAGGATGCTAAAAAGTTTGGTGTTACAGAATACATTTTAATGCACAGTGTAATTTACCGCACTAAAATTCTTAGAAAAAGTCGTGTAAAGCTTCCAAAACATACATTTTATGTTGATAATATTTTTGTTTATGTTCCTTTGCCATATTGCAAGAAACTTTATTATTTGAATAAGGATTTATACCGTTATTATATTGGTCGCGAAGATCAAAGCGTTAATCAGGATGTTATGATTTCTCGAGTGGATCAACAACTTAAAATTACAAAAATAATGATTGACTCTTTTGTTCTAAACAAGTACGTTGATAGTGTAAAATTGCGCAATTATATGCGCAATTATCTTGCTTTAATGACAACTATTTCAAGCGTTTTTTTACTTTTAGGCAATAAACCCAATAAAGTAGAGTTAAAAGATGATATTTGGAACTATTTAAAAACTAAAGATTACGAATCATATAAAGCTATTAAGAAAACCATTTTTGGTCTTGGTTGTAATGTTCCGGGTAAAATTGGTGATGAATTCTTAATTAAAGCCTATAAAATTTTTCAAAAAATATTCCACTTTAATTAATATACGAAAGGCAGCATATGGGAAATTTTTTAAATCAAATAAAAAAGCGAGCTCAAGCAGACTTGCAAACAATTGTTCTACCAGAAGGCAATGATATTCGTACAATTGAGGCTGCACGTTGCATTGCCGATGAAGGTATTGCAAACTGTGTGATTTTAGGTAATATTGATAAAATTCGCGGCTTTGGTATCAATACAGACGGTCTAAACATTGTCGATCATCTTAAAAGTGACAAGTTAGAAAAATATGCTAACTTATTTTACGAATTGCGAAAACACAAAGGTATAAGTTTAGAAGATGCCAAAGAACAGGTCAAAGATGAATCGTACTTTGGAACTTTAATGGTTAAAGCTGGCGATGCCGATGGTCTGGTTAGCGGTGCTGTTCATTCAACACCCGATACCTTGCGCCCTGCATTACAAATTTTAAAAACGGCGCCGGGCGTATCTATCGTTAGTGCCATTTTTGTTATTGATGTTCCAAATTGTGAATATGGCAATAATGGCCTTTTTGTTTTTGGCGACAGTGGTTTGAATAAGTATCCTAACTCAGAAGAGCTTGCACAAATTGGTATTTCATCTGCTCATACTTATAAAGATTTAATTGAGGATGAGCCAAAAGTTGCTTTTCTTTCTTTTTCAACTTATGGCTCTGCCAAAGGCAGTGAGGTTGATTTGGTGAGAGAGGCTGTTAAGCTTGCCCAAAGTCAAGCTCCAGAATTTATGATGGATGGTGAGCTTCAGCTAGACGCAGCAATTGTAGAAACTGTAGGCAAAAGCAAGGCACCAAATAGCCCAGTTGCAGGTAAAGCAAATGTTTTGATTTTCCCCAATTTGGATGCGGGTAATATTGGCTACAAACTTGCACAACGCTTAGGCAAGGCCGAAGCTTACGGTCCAATTTGCCAAGGCATTGCAATGCCAGTAAACGATTTATCCCGTGGTTGTAGTGCACAAGACATTGTAGGTGTTGTTGCAATTACTGCAGTTCAATCTCAAATTCGGAAAGCTAATCTTTAGGAGGATGCCAAAGGGTGTAATTTTGCTTTAAATTATGCAAAAATTGCCGTAACTAAAAGTGCGTTGTTTAAAGTAAAGACCCTTTTGTTTAGATATTATGGAAAATAAAAAAATCATCACATATTGTATTCCTGCATATAATTCAGCAGACTATCTTGATAAAAGCATACAAAATCTCATTGAATGTAATGCACTTGATGCAGAAATTTTGGTTGTAAACGATGGATCTTATGACAACACCGCTCAGATTGCCCAAGCTTGGGTAGATCAATATCCAGATAGGGTTCATCTAATTAACAAAGAAAATGGCGGACATGGTGAAGCTGTTATGACTGGTCTTGCGGCTGCTCAAGGCGACTTTTTCTTTGTTATCGATGGCGATGATTGGCTCGACATTGGGGCCAATGTTCGTTTATTACATTTACTACGAACACAAGGCTCTGAAATTGATCTAGTTCTAACAAATTACGTATATGAGCACGTTGAAAAGCAAAAATCCAAGCCCATGCGCTATGAGAATGTTTTCCCACAGAAGCGTATTTTTGGATGGGAGGAAGTTGGCAAATTTTCAATTTCGCAATATATTATTATGCACACGACTGTTTTTAAGACGCAAATTTTAAGAGATAGCCATATTAATTTGCCATCGCATACCTTTTATGTTGATAACTTGTATGTTTATTCTACATTACCAAATTGCAAGAAACTTTACTATTTAGATATTGATTTGTATCGTTATTATATTGGACGTGAAGGTCAAAGCGTAAATGTTGATGTTATGGTGTCGCGTATAGATCAGCAACTATTGGTAACTCGTCTTATGATTAAACGTTATAAATTGTTTGATGACATTACATGTGGCAATCTGCGAACCTGCCTTTTTAACAATTTAAATATTATGATGGCAGCATCTACAATTACGTGCCTGTTAAGCAAACGTGTAGACGCAAAAAAACTTCGTAAAGAAATTTGGGATTTTTTGAAGGATTCAGATCCTAAAACTTATGCAGAAATTCGAAAAACTTTAATGTCTAAGTGTGTAAATGTTAAAGGTCCTATTTTAAATAAAATGCTTGGTATTGGCTATCAGGTTGTTCGTAAAGTTTATCAATTTAATTAGTTTTTGGAGAAAATATGTATGATAAATTAAAAAAAATAGTTGAAGCTTATCATGTGTTAGAAGAAAAGCTGGCAGATCCAAATATTGTATCTGATCAGGCTCAATATACAAAGTTAGCTAAGGAACACTCATCTCAAAAAGAAATTTTTGAAGCGGCTAACGACTACATTAGTGCTAGCGACCAACTTAAAAGCGCAAAAGAAATGTTAAAGATTGAAAACGATGACGAACTTAAGACTCTTGCCCAAGAGGAGATTTCTGATCTTGAGTTAAAATTATTTGCCCTTGAAGATGAAATTAAGATTATGCTTTTACCTAAAGATCCAAACGATTCAAAAGATATTATTGTAGAAATTCGCAAAGCTGCAGGTGGAGACGAAGCTGGCATTTTTGCAGGTGATCTATATAAAATGTATACTCGTTTTGCCGATGAAAAAGGTTGGAAAGTGCAAACAATTAATTCTTCACCTTGTGAGCAGGGTGGTTTTAACCAAATAGAATTCAAGGTTTTAGGCCAAGATGTTTATTCTGTTATGAAATATGAAAGTGGTGTACATCGTGTTCAGCGTGTTCCAAAAACAGAATCTCAGGGTCGTATTCACACATCAACAGCAACGGTTGCAGTTATGCCAGAAGCCGATGAAGTTGATGTAGATATTAAACAAGATGAAATTCGCATTGATGTTTTTAGAGCTGGTGGCCCTGGTGGACAATGTGTTAATACTACAGATTCTGCAGTAAGAATTACACATTTACCTACTGGACTCGTTGTTCAATCACAAGATCAAAAATCACAAATTCAAAACAGAGAAGTTGCCATGCAAGTTTTGCGTAGCCGTCTTTACCAGTTAAAACTAGAAGCGCAACAAAAAGAACTTGGCGATGAACGTCGTAGTCAAATTGGCCATGGTGACAGAAGTGAAAAAATTCGCACCTATAACGAACCTCAAGATCGTGTAACCGACCATCGTATTGGGTTCAGCGATACATATTCTGGTGTATTACTTGGTTCAAATTTATATAAAGTTATTGAAAATTTGGCAGCTGCAGACAAGGCCAAACAAATTGAATTAGCAGCTCAAGGCTAATGAATGGACAAAATTACAGTTAAAGATGCCTTAAATGAAGCCTGCAATATTTTAGAAGGCTCAAGTTTTAATTGTTCATCAAAAGACGCAGTTTATATTATTTGCAATGTCTGCGATTTTTCTAAAACTGAACTCCAACTAAATTTGAATAATGACATTTCTTCTCAGTGTCATTCTTTAATTCTAGATTACGCAAATACACGAGCAAAAGGCGAACCTTTACAATATATTTTTGGCAATACTAATTTTTATGGATTTGATATACTTTGCAAAAAAAATGTTTTGATTCCTCGCCCAGAGACCGAATATTTGGTTAGTAAAATTTTAGATAATTATGCCGATACAATCAATCATGACCCTATTAAAGTCCTTGAAATTGGTACAGGAACGGGGGCAATTGCAATTACTTTAGCAAAGAAAATAAATGTTCAAGTTACTGCTACCGATATAAGCATACCTGCACTTAATTTAGCTAAACAAAATGCCCAGAAATTATCTTGTGCAGATAAAATTGAATTTCTCCTTAGTGATGCGTTAGATAAAGTAGATGGTACGTATGATCTGCTTGTTAGCAACCCGCCATATATTCCAAGTGATGCTATTTCGAGTCTTGATGAAGAAGTTAAAGATTTTGAACCTATAATTGCTTTAGATGGTGGCAACGATGGCTTAGAGGTTTTTAGAAAAATTCTGAAGGATTCAACACGCGTTTTAAATAAGGGTGCTCTTATTGCTTTTGAACTTTATGAAAAAAACGTTAATTTAGCAGCCCAATTATGTTGCAATGCAGGGTTTGAAGATGTATCTATTCAATTAGATCTTGCTCAAAAACCAAGATTTCTTTTTGCAAAGTTTACTTAAGTATTTAAACGATAAAGATTTGGAATTTTAATTAATGTTTGAAAAAGAATTACAAGAATATGTTTTGTATTTAAGAGTTGAACGTCAGTTGCGTCCTCTTACAGTTGAAGCGTATAGTAAAGACATTAAACTTTATCTTGTGTATTTACAAAATAATAATATTTGTGATTTAGATGATGTTCAAAAAACAGACATTACAAATTATATTGAACAATTAAAAAATACTTATAATTCGCCAAAAAGCATTGCTCGTCATGTGGCATCATTGAAGAGCTTCCATAAGTTTTGTGTTATTTCTAACTTTTGCAAAAATGATGCAACAAGTTTAATTTCACTACCAAAAACACCAATTGAACTGCCCGATACCTTAAGCATCGATGATATTTTTAGACTGTTAGATCAAGACTTTGATCCAAACCCAACAGGAATTCGTGATCATGCAATTTTAGAAATTTTATATGGTTGCGGGCTTAGAGCATCAGAAATTTGTGATCTTGAATTTTCATCTCTTTTACTCGAAAAAGACATTTTACGAATCGTAGGAAAAGGATCCAAAGAAAGAATTGTGCCAATTATGGGAACTGCTAAACTTAATCTTGTTGATTATGTAAATAATGCTCGCCCAAAACTAAAAACTCAAAAATACAATAGTCAAAATCCATATTTTGTTTTCCTAAATAAAAGGGGACAAAAAATTACGCGACGTAGTGTTTATAATATAGTTGATAAATACGGTAGAAATGTTGGCTTAAAAGATTTGCATCCTCATACTTTGCGCCATTCTTTTGCTACTCATTTGTTGCGTGGAGGTGCAGATTTGCGCAGTGTTCAGCAGCTTTTAGGTCATAGCGATATTTCAACAACACAAATTTATACACATGTAGACATCAGCCATTTGCAAGAAGAGTATCAAAGTTTGCATCCACGTGTAAACATTAATAAACAAGGGGAGTAAAAATGAATCATATTGCAATTTTATTGTTCAGCAAAATGCCACAAGCTGGTCTTGTTAAAACCAGATTAACAAATCTAAAGGATGGATATTTAGATCCACAGCAAGCCTGTGAACTTTACAAAGCCATGCTTTTTGATGTTTACGATTGTTGCTGGCATGCTATAAATAACTTTGCTGATTCTAGCTTGCAAGACTGCGATATTCTACCTTCGATTTTTATTTCTGCTCCTGGCATTGAACAAGCAAAAGCACTAAATCAATTATTTATTGAAGAATACAAAGAGGAAACATGGCCACCTCGAATCATAATTCATGATGAGGGGAAAAGCTTTGATGAACATTATAATTTTGCCTTTGAACAAATTTGGTCAAGAGATTTTGATGCAGTTCTTTCTATGGGGTGCGACATGCCCTGTTTGCGTGCGTCTACTATAGAAGCTTGTCTTAAAAAATTAAACGATGTTTGCAATTTGCCACAAGACAAACATGTAATGATTCTTAGCCCAGACCAAGAAATGGGCGTTAGCATTGTAGGTTGGGATAAAGGTGCCAATTTAGATCATAGTGGAGTATTTTACAATAAAGATGGACTTACAGTTTTGCCTGCTTATACAAAAAAAGCTCAAGAAAACAATATACCTATTTGGTGCACGGACATTACTTTTGATGTTGATACCATTGCAGACTTATACACTAATGCTACTATGGCTTTGACTTTTCAAGAAGAAGCCAAAAATCAAAAGGGAACTATTTACCCTAAACGTTTTGTTAAGCAAATAAAAGAATTAGCACTAGACGATATTAGAATTATGCCCAATACTTTGTTTGATCCCAGAGATAAAATCGATACATAATTACAAATAATTAACAATTAAAGTTTTTTTTGGTTTGAATAAATAAAGTCGTAAAATATTATTGAACATAAAGGGCAAAAATTTATGACAACTAAATTATACAGTGATTGCGCAGATTCTGCGCCACAAAATAATTCTATAAGTGCATCTGAATTTTCTTTTAAGCCTGTAAAAGAAAGTGAATACGATAGCCTTTTAGTAGAAGAGATTTCTAAATATTGTGATGTCTCACCATTGCTGGCTAAACTATTAGTTTTACGTGGCTGTAAGTCTAGCGAAGATGCTAGTATTTTTTTAAGCCCTTCTGTTGGCAGAGATTTTGCTGATCCTCGCGCAATTCCAGGAATGAGTCAGGCCTGCGATCAAGTTTTTTCTGCTATTGTAAACAATAAAAAAATACTAATCTTTGGAGATTTTGATGTTGACGGTATTACTGCAACATGCGTTTTGGTAAGGGCATTTAGAGAATTTGGCTGCGATCCGCTCTATATGTTACCAAATAGAAATGTAGAAGGCTATGGACTTTCAGATATTGCAGTTGAAAAAATCTTAGAGCTTAATCCCGACATAGTTATTACTGTTGATTGTGGAATTTCTTGTGCTAAACAAATTGATGTTTTATTAGAACACGGTATAGAGGTTTGTGTAACAGATCACCACGAAGCAGACGAAGATTATCCAAAAAATGTCGTTGTTGCAAATCCTAAACTAGACAAAAATTGTCCTTCTTTTAATCTTGCTGGAGTAAGTGTAGCATTAAAATTAGTTATACTTTTAGGTGAAAAATTTAATAAACCTGATCTTGCTAGAAATTATGTAGACTTTGCTGCCTTAGGTACTGTTGCCGATCTTATGCCTATAGACAGAGAAAATCGTAGCATTATTACAGCTGGATTAGATTTAATGAAAAATCATACTAAGCCATGTTTTGAAGCTATGATTAATTCCTTATCTCTTAATAAAAACCAGTTAAGTTCTACCTTTTTATCTTTTAATGTCATTCCAAAACTTAATGCTCCAGGGCGCATAGACTCGCCCTATCGTTCATTAGATTTGCTTTTATGCAATGATTACAAGCAGTCATGTCAGTTAGCTAAATCTTTAATTGAATTAAATGATAAAAGACGTAGTGTAGAACAAGAGTTGTGCGATGAAGTAGAAAATGAAATAAAATCTCAAGCCTGTGATGATCAAGTTATTTTAGTCGCAAAAGAGGGGTGGAATGATGGTGTTAAAGGCATTGTAGCTGCTCGAATAGCAAGAAAATACAAAAGACCTACCCTTATTTTTTCTATCCATGATGACATTGCGCGTGGCAGTGGGCGTAGTTATGCAGATTTTAATCTCTATAATCTATTCGACAAATTTAGAGATCTATACATGGAATTTGGTGGCCATTCTGGTGCAATAGGAATTACAATAAAGGTTGATTTACTTAAGGATCTTCGAAAAAGAGTTGTTCAATATGTTAAAGAAAACAATATTGAATTTGGTGATAGCGCTGAGTTGCTTGTAGATGCTAAATGTAATTTGACTGAATGCAACATCGATGTATTTAAAGAAATTCTTAAACTTGAACCTTTTGGTCAGCAAAACAAATTGCCACTTTTGTATTTAAAAAATGTTTTTCTAAAGAAAAAAAAGATCGTAGGAAAATCATCAAATCATTTAAGTTTTGATGCAACCGATGGCAAAAATTCAATCCATGGTATATATTTTGGTGTTAAAAATATTGATGATGCAAATGACTTAAATTATGCTTGCGATATTGTATTCGAGCCACAAATAGATTCTTTTTTTGGTCGCGAGATTCCTTGTTTAAATGCAAAATATATTATTTCTTCAAAGGAGCAATTTGAACAAATCAGTCTAGACTCTAAGCTCAACAGCGAATATATTGACACTTTAATGAGCACTCATAATAAAAGTCTTTATGATTTAAGCAATAAAGATTTTGCTTTTTCGAACATTAAAATTATTTCGAGACATGACGTGCAAATGGACAATCCTACAAAGCCCTCTTTAGAAAAAAGTACCGATTTTACTGTAAGCGAACTAGAAGAGAAAAAAAAGTTTTGGAAGACCAAGAAAAAAAGCCAACTTTTAGATGCTTTGCGTGTTGAATTAATAGGGGATAATCCATTGCACGAGGCACAGCAGCGCACAATAAATAATTTACAACAAAATATATCAACGCTTGCCATTATGCCTACTGGTCGAGGTAAATCTCTAATTTTTCATATACATGCTGCTTATATGGCAATAGCAAACGATGCATTGTCAATTTTTGTTTATCCACTCAGAGCCTTAGTTGCCGATCAAGCATTTCATCTTAAAAAAACATATGCTAAGTTTGGTTTAAATATCGAAGTGCTTACAGGACAAGTACCAATGGATAGCCGTGAAGCTATTTATGAAAAAATTCGAACAAAACAAATTGATGTAGTTTTAACCACACCAGAGTTTTTGACTTTG
>JAKSUU010000110.1 GCA_024408695.1 Coriobacteriales bacterium
ACAGCACGAAGAGAACTGTCAATAGAATGAATGTCAGTCTTTGTTTCATTGCTTTGTTTGTTATAATTGTACTTGTTCATTCTTCGTTATCAGCGATTAATCAACTCTTTCGCATTCTCTCATTTGAAGGATTATCCTTTAGCTCAATAACTAAAGAATTCTTTTGGTCATTTTGCCACCATAAAAACCCTAAGACGCCACATACTATCAGCAGACCAACAACAACTATAATACCTATAATTAAAAACTTTTTATTAGATTTAGGTTTGCTTGTATTTTGGGTATCTGAGTTTGCATTTGCATCGCTTTCGTTAGGAACTGAAGTGTTAATATTTGCAAAACTAGGCTCTTCAGCATTTACAGGAAAATCAATTGTTTCTCCACAATTCGGACAAAATTGTGAATCATCATCTATATTTTCTCCGCATTTTGTACAAAACATAAACTATAACTTTCTAATTGAATTTTGCATACTTTAGATAATATCATATTATCTTTTAGCTATAAGTTATATGTTAATTGTTTTCGTTGTCGTCAGAGGCACTTTCACCGATTTCGTTGTCGTCAGAGGCACTTTCACCGATTTCGTTATTGCTAGAATCTTTTTTTCTTAAATGTTTAGGTACCCAGTCATATTTTTCACGAGCATCTTCGCCCATCTCATTAATAAAGCGCTCAGCATCATCCACGGCCTCATCGATATCTCCGCCTATAACAATTGGGTACATAGGCTTTTTGCAGAAAATATCATAGATAATTGGTTCTACAAACAATGTCATAAATGTTCCATAAATTAATCCGCCTGCAACTACAATGGCCATGCCTCTTTCCATAGAAGATCCAATTTCTGGATTAACAATTAGTGCAATAACAGACAAAATTGTAGTTAATGCTGTCATTAAGATAGGACGCATTCTTGTTTTACCAGCAGCTTCGAGTGCAGCCCATCGTGCCATTCCGCCAATGCGTAGCTGATTAACATAATCAATATAAACGATGCCATTATTAACAATTACACCCATTAAAATAACAAGACCTAAAAGCGACATTACTGTCAATGGCTGACCAGTGCAAATTGCTGCAAGCAAACCGCCTGTAAATGCAAGTGGCACAGTAAAAATAATAATAAATGGAGATTTTAAGCTTTGAAATTGTGCGACCATAACAAGATAGACAAGAACAAACCCTAGAGCTAAAAGCATAAACATTTGCCTAAGCATTTCCTCTACTTCTTCATCTATGCCTTGTAGTTTAATCTCGTAGCCTTTGTCAAGCTTAATTTCTTGTAATTTTGGTGAAAGTTCGCGACTTAAAAGGCTTTCGTTGTAGCCATCTTTAATGTCTGCATTAACTTGAATCATATAAGAAGAATCTTTTTTGCTGATAGATGACAAAGCATCTTCAATATCTAACTCAGCAACATCACTTAAAGCATGGGTGCCACCTGCATTATCACTAAACTCGAAGTCCATAATATTTTCTTTTGTGACTCCATCTAAATATTGTTTATCGATTTCCACGGTTTGGGCGTCAACTCCAACACCTATCTTAATTGATTCTACTGATGTTTGTAAATTTTGCGCTATTTGTTGATAAATTTGCGCAACGGTTGTGTTACAACGTGCAACTTCATCTTTATCGAAGGTGATTCTTAGTGTTTGATCTTGCTCTTCTCTTGGCATTTCAATGTTTTCGTAACCCTCTATACTCTTCATTGTGTCTTCAACTTGTGTAGCATACTCTTTTACTTTATCGAGTTCCACACCATATACTCCAACACTTGCACTGCTAGACATAAGAGAACTCATGTCTTCCATAGAATTGAGCGACTGAACAGTAATTCCAAAATTATTAGCTTTTTCTGTAAGTTTTTTTTGTAAGTCTGCAACTCCACCTTCTGTCCAAACCTTTGATGTGTCTACGTTTGCATAAATTAACATAACTTTTGGAGCGGCATCTTTATCGGCGCTACTCATTGTAGTTTGACTTAAACCTTGTCCAACACCTGCAGAATTGTCCATAATACCAACATCTTTTATGCCTTCTTCATTTATAAAGACATTACCAATTTCATCAGCTATACTGTAAACTTTTTCTTTGCTCATGTCTTCTGGAATATCAAGACTAAATTCAAGTTGATTTGTATATGTGGTTGGAAAAACAACAACGCCAGTCATATATGCGCCAATAGCAGAGCCAACTAATAACACTAAACTTACGCCTAAAACAATTGCTTTGTGAGATAAACTCCAGTGTAAACCCTTAGCATATGCATTTTTTGCTTTTGTAAATAGATTAAGCTCTTTTTGTGTTTCGCCACTTTTGAAAATTTTTGAACTAATGGCAGGTACAACAGTAACAGCAACAATTAAGGATGCAATTAAAACAAAGGCAATAGATAGGGCAAACGGAACAAGTAGTTGCCTTACTGTGCCTTCTGTAAAAATCAGAGGCAAGAAAACGCATATTGAAGTTAGAGTTGAAGCAACAACAGCACCGGATACTTGTCTAGTACCTTGTGCTGCTGCCTTAGTAGGGCTAGCACCAAGACCAAGGAGGCGGTATATATTTTCCATAACTACAATGGAGTTATCTACAATCATACCAATTGCTAAAGAAATCGCTCCTAAAGTCATAATATTTAATTCGATATTTGCAAAATACATAAGGACAAGTGCGAACAAAACACTGAATGGAATTGAAAATGCCACAACTATAGTTGGACGAACTTTTCTTAAGAAGATGATAAGAACTATAAGTGCAAGTATAGCGCCAAGAAATAGACTTTGTAAAATTGTGCTAATGTATAAATCAATATATTGAGCTTGATCAACAATTGGCGTAATGTAAAGCCCTTTTTCATCTTGCATTAAATCTTCATAGGCTTTGTGTACAGATTTTGAAACATCGCCTGTGTTTGCACTTGGTGTTTTAAAAACAGAAAGCAATATGCCTTCTTTACCATTTAATTTTGCATAGGTGTCGCCTTCATCATTAAGATTAACTACATCTGCAACATCGTTTAAAGTAATATCACCAACACCGTCAATATGGGTCAAAACCATTGATTCGAGTTCTTCAGCAGTTTCAAACTTATTGCCCATTTTGACAATCCAAGACTTTGAGTTTTCATCTTTAACATAACCTGCAGGCATCTCTAGATTTTGTGCTTGAATTAGTTGATTTAAAGTATTGATGTCAACAAGTTTGTCTATATTGGATGCTTTTCGGGCGCTTTCTGCTTGCGCGTTATATTCATCTAGACCAGCATCTAGTTTTGCTTGGTTTTCATCTAAGGTCTGACTAGCACTTTGAAGTTGTAATTGCGATACAGCAAGTTGCGTTTCGAGAGAAGAAAATGTTAAAGTTCCAATTATTTTGGATGATTCAAATTGGCTATAGCCTGTGATTTGGCTACTTATTTGTTGAATTGCTGTTTGACAAGCAGCAATTTCGGCATCTAACTTTGCTATTTCAATAGGATCGGTTTCCATGCTTTTTCGAATATTTAATACCGTTAATTGGCTTTCATACGACATTTTTGCAGCAAGAGCACTATTTAGTGCTAAAGATGCATTTGCAAGTTCGTTAGCACTACTATTTTTAGATGCATCTAGTTGAGCTTTAGCATTATCAAGTTCTTTTTGACCTTCATCTATTTGGTTTTTAGCGGTATTAAGAGCAGCTTGTCCTTGGTCGATTCCCCTTTTTGCATCGGCTAACTTCTGATTAGTTTCACCAAGAACACCGCCATTAACATTGTCAATTTTATCTTGATTTAACTGTATTGACAAAACATTGTCTACACCACCGGCATTGCTTATACTTGCAACCCCATTTTGTCTTTCTAATGCAGGAATAAGTGTATCTTTTACATAAGCGGTTAATTGCGAGTATGTTTTGTCATCGTGAGATACCGCCAAATACATACTTGCAATCATATCTAAACTAAGTTCTTGAAATATTGGATCTCCTGCTGTTTCGGGCAATTTTGATTTTACTTGGTTTATTGCGGCGCTTGCTTTTACAAGAGCAGAATCCATATTGGTACCATCTTCAAATTCCATAAAAATCATTGAGTAGTTTTCGGCACTTGTAGAATTGATTGATGTAACGCCATTCACACGAGATAGTTTATCTTCTAACACATCCGATACGTCTTTTTCAACTTGCTCTGGGCTGGCGCCAACATCTGTAGTAATAACCATTAAATAAGGAACGGTAGTTTGTGGTAATAGATTTGTTTTCATAAACATAAGGGCTACAGCACCCAAAATAATTATGATTATTGCAGCGACAAAAATATAATAAGGTTTTTTAACCGATAATCTTGACAGCATATAGTACTCGCTTTATAGCATTCACTTCCTAAAAAGAGAGCCCCCACTATCTTTTTAAACTTTTAAAATTTATTAATTAATTATAGCTAAGATTATTTTTTAAGTAAATTATCGCAGTAGTTTTCTAGATTTGTTAATATTTCGACAGCTTTTTGTTTGGTTTGTTCACTTGTAATAAAAAGTAAAAACTCACTATTA
>JAKSUU010000111.1 GCA_024408695.1 Coriobacteriales bacterium
TCAGCACGAGTTAATGTGTAATCTAAGTGAACAGGGTTACCATCAACTGCAGTAATAAATGGAAGGTTAATTACACTTTGTTGAGTAGAACTAAGTTCCATCTTTGCTTTTTCTGCAGCTTCTTTAAGGCGTTGGAGTGCCATTTTATCTGTGCGAAGATCTACACCTTGATCTGCTTTAAATTTGTCTGCAAGCCAATCAATTATGCGTTGATCCCAGTCATCGCCACCAAGATGATTATCGCCACTTGTAGAAAGAACTTCATAAACACCATCTGCCATCTCTAAAATTGAAACATCAAAAGTTCCACCACCAAGGTCAAATACTAAAACTTTTTCTTCGCTACCCTTTTTCTCAAGACCATAAGCTAAAGCTGCGGCAGTTGGTTCATTTACGATACGTTTGACTTCAAGACCCGCAATTTTACCAGCATCTTTTGTTGCTTGACGTTGAGCATCGTTAAAGTAAGCAGGAACAGTAATAACAGCCTCTGTAACAGGCTCGCCAAGATACTTTTCAGCATCTGATTTAAGCTTTTGGAGAACCATTGCAGAAATTTCCTCTGGAGTGTAATCTTTGTCTTCAATTTTTACATTGTTGCGACCATCTTTACCAGCAACTAAATTGTAAGCAACAGTTTTTTGTTCCTCACCAGTTTCGCTAAAATTACGACCAATAAAACGTTTAATTGAACTTACTGTGTTTTCTGGATTTGTAACAGCCTGGTTTTTTGCAGCTTTACCAACAACGCGTTCGCCATCTTTTCTAAAACCAACTACAGATGGTGTTGTTCGTTCGCCTTCTGCATTTACAATAATAGTAGGCTCGCCACCTTCTAATACTGCCATTGCGGAGTTTGTAGTTCCTAAGTCAATTCCTATAATCTTTGCCATTTTGGGTCTCCTTTCAACCTCATTTACCTTACTGTGTTAGCAAATCTTGTCCTTTTTTGAACCCCTACGCCAATCGCAGAGATTTTTTAACACAACATTATTATAAAATGTGAGTGTAGTATTGTCAAGTTTTCTATACCAAATTTGTTAAATTGTTAGATTTCTGTAAGAATCCGAGGTCATTAACCATTCAATTCTTACAAAAATATTACATTGTGATCTAAATCAACAAATTTTAGCTATGATAAGCTATAATGCTCATCACTTCGAGCATAAAAATATTCACAAAACTGAATATTTTCTAGAAAAATTAAATATAAAATTATCTATTCTTTATAATAATAGTGTATTTTTATAGAAAGGACTAATATGTCAACAAACTTAGGAAAGGCTGATGTTTTAATCCTTGGCAATGTGATTACAGTGGATGATATCAAGCCACGTGCCGAAGCCATTACAGTTAAAGATGGCGTAATTCAGTATGTAGGGTCAGAAAAAACAGCGCGCACACTTTGCGACGAGAATACTCAAGTTCTCGACTACGACAAAAATACTGTTTATCCAGGCTTTATTGAAGCTCACACACATGCTTCTTTTGCCGGATACCGTGCAATTGGGCAGGCTGACCTTCAGTCACTACCTGCCGGAGACCTCGATGCTTATCGCCCAGTAATTGCAAAATTTATTGAAGATAATCCTGGCCAAGAAGCTTATATGGCAGCAGGTTGGGGCGAAACAGGTGCTCCAGAACCCACACATGAGTTTTTGGATGAAATCCTATCCGATAAGCCATTGCTTATGAACACATCTGGTGGACACTCCCTACTTCTTAATAAATGCGCTATGGATTTATATGGCATTACAGCACAGCGTGCCAAAGAAGAGGGTTTTGATCTTATTCATGTTGACGAAAATGGCGAACCTACAGGTTATGTATGCGAAGGCGTTGCAATTGCTATTGCTGGGGATTTTGCAAAGAAAGTCCCAACAGATGAATGCAAAAAATACATTCTATTTTGGCAAGACTTTGCATTTGAAAATGGCTATACCGGAGCTGTCGATGCTGGTTCTAACATCTTTATTCCAACTGATGTTGAAGCTTTGGCAGAACTTGAACAAGAAGGCAAATTACAACTACGCATATATAGTTATGTTATTTGCCCAGACAATCCAGATGATCCGTCTGCTGAAGTTGAAAAAGTCAAAAAGATTCAACTTGAAAAAGGCGGAGATCACTTTGTAGTTACTGGTGTAAAAGCCTTTTTAGATGGTGTTATGGAAGCACATACATCTTGGATGGTTGAAGAATACAAAGATCAACCTGGCTATTATGGAAACATGCGCTATAACGATGAAGATAAAATGGTTGAATTAATTTCTACCGCTGCAAAATATAAGATGCCAATACATGTACATAGCGAAGGCAGCGGAGCTACACAGTTTATGTTAAACTGTATTGAAAAATCTCAAGCTCAAACTGGTAACATGGACCAACGCAATGCTTTAGCTCATCTACATTTTGTTGAAGAAGCAGACATTCAAAAAATGGCAGATACTAATTCTGTTGCTATTACTCCACCTACATGGACACCAGCTATTCCTGGCATGTACGAAACCGAATGTAGTTATATTGGTAAAGAACTCTCGGATAAATCCTATCCTATTAAGAGCTTTATTGATGCAGGTGCAAACATGGTTTATCATTCAGACTACCCAGTTGGTGGAGTTTTAAGCATACAAGAAAACTTCTACTCAGCTGAAACCCGCGCAATGCCTAGAACACCTTTGTACTTAGCAATGACAGAAGGCCTTGTAGAAGGGGACTTTGATTTTTCAAGCACAGCTCGTGGTTTAGAAGAGGCTACAAGCCGTGAAGAGTCTCTTAAAGCTCAAACAATTAATGTAGCAAAAATGGTTCATCAAGAAGACAAAGTTGGATCATTAGAAATTGGAAAACTTGCTAACATCACTGTTTTTGACACAGACTTTTTAACTTGCGACGCGCAAGATATTATGCCTGCAGAGGTTGTTGCTACAATCGTTGAAGGTAAAGTTGTATACGCCAAATAATAAAGGAGGAAAATAATGGCAGAATACGCAGATAGAGTTTTTAAAAACGCAAAAATTTGGTCCATAGAAATGGACGATACGGAAACCCATGCACAGGCTTTAGCTATTAAAGATGGAAAGTTTGTATATGTTGGAGACGAAGCTGGCGTAGAGGAATTTGTTGGACCAGACACACAAATTACAGACTGCGGTGGAAACACAATTCTTCCTGGCTTTGGTGATGCACATATGCATATTGCCTTAGCGAACCGCAAGTTTGGTGTTTGCGACGTTAATGGAGCACTAAAAGATCCAAGTAAGCAAACTTGCGATGACCTTATTAAAGAAATACAAGCGATTATGAAAAAATGGGCAGACGAACACCCAAATGATAAAGTTTTGCACGGCTGTGGCTGGGAACACGCCTGGTTTAATGGTCTTTGCAATGGTGAAGTTCGCAAATTTACTCGCCATGATTTAGATGCTGCAGTTTCTGACAGACCATTTGTAATGGATAGTGCTGATGGTCATCAATGCGTTATAAATACTGCAGCAATTAAAGCTGCTGGCCTTAGCGCAGATACTCCAGAACCAGAAGGTGGCCTTATTCGACGCGAAGAAGATGGATACCCAGATGGCTATCTTCAAGAACCTGTTGTTATTGGTCCTGTTTGCCACTCAATTCCAAACTTTGAATTTTCTGATGAAGAAGTAACTAAATGTTTTGATGATGCTCAAAAGTTTTTTGCTTCTCGCGGATTTACTCTTTTATGCGATTGCATGAGAGATGAAAAAGGTTATGAAATCATTAAAAAAGTAGCTGAAGATGGCGGCCTTGTAGTTCGTATTGACGGCGTTTATAATTGTAATGACGCTACTCGCGAAGATGATTTTAAAAGAGCATGCGAACTTAAAGGTACAGAAGACTTTGAAGATTTATTAAAAATCGACACAGTTAAATATTTTGCAGAAGGCGATTTTGCAATGCTTGAACCTTGGGAAGAAGAGTTTGCAAAAGCAAATGGAAAACGCGAAGGTTTTGGCACTACCGATGGTCTTTTATGGGATATTGATCACTTAAAAGAATCCATGGAGAAATTCCAAAAAGAAGGCTTTAACATTCATGTTCATTCTTTTGGAGATTTATGCACAAGACTTACTCTAGATTGTATGGAACATGCTCAAAACGCAGCAAACAACCCAAATATGCGCAATATTATTGCTCATTGTTCTTGGATAAGCGACGAAGACAGAGATCGTTTTGCAAAACTTGGCGTAATTGCAAGTATTCAACCTCAATGGCAAAATGAATCATGGGAAAGCAACCCTGCATTTACAAGCATGATTGGTCGCGAGCGCCATGCTAAAATTTATCCAAATGGAGATTTAATTAATCGTGGTGTTGTTTGTGCTTATGGATCAGATTTTCCTGTTACAGTTACAGACGCAATGGATGCAATTACTATTTCTATGACTCGCAAATTCAGCAAAAAATCACCATTTTATGAATTACTAAAAGACTATGGCCCAATGGTTACAAATGAATTCCCTACTTTAAAACAAGCAATCAAAGGTTGGA
>JAKSUU010000112.1 GCA_024408695.1 Coriobacteriales bacterium
GACTTTGTTCAGGCGCTATATGACGAGCATCCATGTTTTGGCGACTTTGTTCAGGGGATAGATGAACTTTGCCATTAGTAGCTTGTATTTGCTCAGTTGAAAAAGAGCCATTTGTATTTGATTTATTGCTGGTGCTTGGTCTTGCAGTTTTAGTCTCTTGTATCTTTGGAATAGCATTGCTTATGTTTGGTTGTGATTGCTTCGATGGAATTGTTTTGGTGTTTAAGCTAGGAATTGTTCTGTTAATATTTGGTTTAGCTTGCATTGACGATTCTGCGTTCCTGTTAACTTTAGGAATAACATTTTTTATATTAGCCTTATTTTTGACGCTCGGTCTAGTGTGTTGCCCTTTGGGTTGTTGCAAGCCTTTTTTTGGCTTAGGCAATGAGCTTTTCATATGTTTAGATGTATTTTTACCAAGTGGTGTCATTTTAACCTGCTTTAAAATCTAAAGTACAAGAAAGGACTATACGAGCTAGAAACCATAAACGCTATACATAATATCATCGCGACAATATATATGATTGTCCAAATTACTTTTGATCTTCTTTGGATTTTTGCTATAAGGTTTCCAGCAAATGGAACGCAGAAAAACCCGCCAATTAATAGTGGAATAATGTAAGTTCTTAAGTAATACATGCTATAGTCATCAAAAAAGCCTGGGGCAACACCGTTTGAACCAGCTGCACCACCAAACATTGCAATTAAATAATTAAACGCATCGCCAATTGTATCTGAGCTAAATAGAACCCATCCTATAACAACAAAAAATAGAGTGATTAGTATTCGTAAAATAGAAGGAAGTTTTTCTATAAAGCGACCCGTTATATATTTTTCAATAACAAGAATAATTCCGTAATATAGACCCCATGCTACAAAGGTCCATGCAGCACCATGCCATAATCCTGTTAGGGACCAAACAACAAGCATATTAAATATATGACGGGCTGGTTTTACGCGATTTCCACCTAGTGGAATATATACATAATCTCTAAACCAAGTAGACAAAGACATGTGCCAACGACGCCAAAAATCTGTAATGGATTTTGCGATATATGGATGATTAAAATTGGGTTGAAATTCAAAACCAAGCATTCTGCCAAGGCCAATTGCCATGTCGCTATATCCGCTAAAGTCAAAGTATATTTGCATTGTATATGCAATAATGCCAATCCAGGCTGTAACCGATGCCAAATTATCTACGCCTAAAGCATATATTTGTGTGTATGCCAATCCAAGAGTATCGGCAAATAGTATTTTTTTTGAAAGCCCGCGAA
This sequence comes from Coriobacteriales bacterium, assembly GCA_024408695.1. GTDB lineage: Bacteria > Actinomycetota > Coriobacteriia > Coriobacteriales > QAMH01 > JAKSUU01. The sequence goes on from JAKSUU010000112.1 coordinate 1,278, forward strand.
CAAATTTAGGAACGCCTGCCTTAATGTTTTCAAAGCTTAATTGACGTGTTTTAAGTTGTTCTGCAATGTCGTGGTATTTAACAATTGGACCAGCAACAAGTTGTGGAAACATGCTAATATATAAAGAAAAATCAATTATATTTAATTGGGGCTCGGTTTCTTTTCTGTAAACATCAACTATATATGATATTGCCTGAAATGTATAAAAGGAGATACCAATTGGCAGAGGCAAATCGTGATAAGGAATATTAACACCAGGAATAGAGTTGATTGTTCCCAATATAAATCCCCAGTATTTAAAAAATCCAAGAATTAGTAGGTTTACTGCTATTGCAAAAACCAGTGTGAATTTTGCACTTTTTTTGTATGTAGAAATCTCTAAACCGCAAACATAATTAAATATGCAGGCAAATATCATTAAAATTACATATACGGGTTCACCCCAAGCATAAAAGAAAATACTAGCTATAAGCAAGACTATGTTTTTCCCACGTCCGGGTATTAGGTAGGTTAAAAGTAATACCACTGGAAGAAAAACAATTAAAAATACTGGGCTACTAAATACCATTTAATGTAGCCTCCAGTGCTTTTATTTGATCATCTGTGCCAACTGCATATAACAGGTAGTCCCCGCGTGTTTTTATAAGATGTTTTTTTAGATGATCTTCTTGTTCAGGGGCGTAACCTGCAAAAGCGTCTAATTGATTTTTTACTCTCTTTTCGATAGCTTTTTTTAAAGCTATTACTTGGTTTTGATCTTTACATTGAGCTACTACAACTTCGCTTGCATCCATTCCGTCGCTAGAACGCCAGTAATAAAAGCCAGGGTATTCAGTTGATGTAATACCCAAATAATGAAACGCATCTTGCTCATTTTGAGCAGATAAAGCTTTTGTGCCTTCAAGCTCGGCGACCTGGGCCGAAAAATCTTTAATAGAAGTTTGTGGTGTAACGCCCGAAAGATAAATTAGCACCATAAATCCAATTACAAGAACAGTCAATATGTATTTAGCAGCTTTTAACATAGATTATTCCTACTTTTGTAAAAACATCCTTTGAGCTACTCTTGCATAAAAGTAACCATAGTATGCATCTTTAAAATGAATGCCATCAGGTCCTCTCAATTCTGGATATTTGGGAGCTAAATCATATGTGTCTAGATAATCAACTCTATCATTTTGTTCGCACATTATTTTTACTGCATCATTAAATTCTTTGGAACAATGCATACCAGGGTTTTTAGCTAAGGCATGATCATTTGGCAATTGTACAGATGTAATGTAAATGTGAACATATGGTAACTTGCTTTTAATATAGTCACAGCGTTCTTTATACTTATTAGCAAAATCCTGTGCATTACTGCCAAACATAACCATGTCGTTTGCGCCAAAATTAAATATCATATATTCTGGATGCATGTTTATTGCAGCTTCCACATATTCATCACAACTTTTAAGGTGCACAGAATAGTATGCAGATGTTTCTTGTTGAGTAATATATCCGGCAATGTGAGCCATGTATGTTACAGAATCGCCTAAAAATACACATCCTTCAAAAGCTTTTCGGCTGGCTTCTGGGTTTATGCAGTTATTTACGATATTTTGTTGCAATAACGGGATGCGTTCTTGATCCATACGCTTGTACATTTGCATTTGAATGTCATCAATTGATTGGTTTTCAAGTTCAACAAGACGCTGTCTGTTTTCGGTAATTTTTGCTGCATCTTCTGCAGATTCACCGCATGAAGACAAGCAAAGGGAACAACAGGCTAATGAAATGATTAGTAAAAATGTCGAAATATTTTTTCCCCAATTTTTAGTCAACATTAACCTTTTTTGAATAAATAACCCTTAGTATTATAATTTTTGTAAAAATTTTATCTAAATATATTTAAGATTTTTGTCTCAATTGTTAAACAGCAATTTTTTTGGTTTTTACAACATAAAGGCAAATTTGCGAAAAAATATTTTTAATAATTATCGAAAAAAAAATTTTTGGTAAAATAATAAGTCGCGCTAATAAGAAGTTAGCGTTGCATTTTCCTCTGGCTACATGGGGTAGCGTAAGAAAGTGTATGAAAAAGGAGTTAAAATGGATGTAATTAGAGCTATTGAACAACAGCAGATGAAGGATGATATTCCTGAATTTTTTGTTGGTTCCCATGTAAAAGTTCACTATCGTATTAAAGAAGGCGACCGTGAGCGTATTCAAGTTTTTGAAGGTGATGTAATCCGCCGTCATGGTAATTTAAATCGCGAAACTTTTACTGTTCGCAAAATTTCATTTGGTGTTGGTGTTGAAAGAACATTTCCTGTTCATTCACCTAAAATTGACAAAATTGAAGTTGTTCGCCATGGTCAGGTTCGCCGTGCAAAACTCTACTATTTGCGCGACAAAGTTGGCAAGGCAACTCGTCTTCGTGAAAAAGGCTTCTAATTTTTGTTCGCATTCTTGCGCTAGTGTTTTATAAGTTAAATTGACTAAATCTGTCCGTCAATTAAAAAAAGAAGAAAAAACTAGACAACTCTATAAAGAGATGTCTAGTTTTTCTATTAATGGAGCAGTTATAGGCTTAGATGAAGTCGGTCGAGGCTGTGTTGCAGGCCCTTTATGCATTGGTGCCGTTGTCCTTCCTTCAAGCCCTCAAATAGTTGGTCTTGATGATTCAAAAAAGATATCCGCAAAAAACCGCGAACTTTTAGCAAAAGAAATCAAAACAACTGCTATTGCATATTCAACAGTTTTTGTAAGCAATCAAGTTATTGATAACGAAGGCATGGCATTTGCCCTACGTTTAGCTTTTAGCAATGCTTTGCGGGCGTGTGAAAAAAAATTAAAGGAAGAAACAGGGCAGTGTGCATCTGTGGTTTTGATCGATGGAAACCGTTTAGAAATAGATAATCGCGAAATAAATATATTACAAGGAGACACTAAGGTTGCCTGTATAAGTGCAGCAAGTATAATTGCTAAGGTAACACGCGATGCATATATGGTTGATCAATCTCAAAATTATCCTAATTATTCTTTTGAAAAACACAAAGGGTATGGAACTGCTCAACATTTGGAAGCAATAAAAGAATTCGGTATTTGTGACCTTCACCGAAGATCATTTTTATCAAAATATATTTCTTAATAAGATTAATTATTTATAATATAATTAAAAATTGCGTAAATTTGAGATTTTGCGAATTTGTTTTTCATGTAAAAT
>JAKSUU010000113.1 GCA_024408695.1 Coriobacteriales bacterium
GCTTCGGGTACGGGGGCATCGTCATCTTTGGGCATTTTCTCCTCGTAAGCCAAATGTTCCAGTTTTCAATTGTTTTGCACCCAGGATCTCAATTTTTGCATCAAAAATTTCCAAATTTTGGACTCTATAGCGCCGATATAGATTTCCTTTTCCCTTTTTATATTTTTACTTCGTTGTAATAAAATAATAGACAATATAAAAGATAGGAGTTTTAATGAATTAACAGCAAAAATTCAGCGCGATGGTATTGAAAAATTATTAAATTATTGTAAGACTGAAAGCGATTTTTTTACTGCGCCATCAAGCACAAAATATCACTTAAATTGTAAGGGTGGGTTGCTACAGCATTCCTTAAATGTTTACGATGCATTAAAGTCTCTTTTGCAAGATGGTAGCAATGGTACTTATAGTTATTTGTGTTGTGGGAAAAAAATTGCATCGGTTGTAGAAGAAACAATAATTATAATTTCGCTTTTTCACGATCTATGTAAAACAAATATGTATAAGGCCGAAAAACGTAATCGTAAAAAAGAAAATGGCGAGTGGGAAAGCTATGATGCATTTGTTGTAGAAGATCAACTCCCATATGGTCATGGTGAAAAGTCTGTTATGTTGCTTTCATCTTTTATACAGCTAACCACCGAAGAAAAACTAGCGATACGCTGGCATATGGGTTTTCCGCAAGATTATCCAAATCAACAATCTTATTCAAAAGCAATCGAACTTTATCCTATTGTTTATGCGCTTCATGTTGCCGATATGATGGCTTCAAAATTTATGGAAGGCAGCACTGGCAATACAGAAAGTTTTCTTTAAATCATAATGTTTTATAGTAATTTTAATATTCGTTAAGCTTATTTAAAAGTATCTTTTGTTTGTTTAAAAAATCGCTGTTAGTAATTCTAAGACGTTTTGAGCAACTTTTAGCCGTGCTTCGTGCAAGGACCTCTATAAGTTCTAGTTTATTTGTTGTATCCAATATATAAGGTGTTAGGTTATCATATGCATTCAAAAAGGATTCTAGCTCTTTCAAATCTATACTTTCTATATTTAATTCATAACCTCCATACCGACGAGGCAGGCACATCAACATTATAATTTTAGTCATCTCGATACTAGTTGCGCCGTTACAACAGTATTTTAGAACTTTTTGTATACAGTTTGCTCCATTATAGCCCTTGTATAGTCGAGTTATTTCTTTGAGTTTTTCTGTTGTACATAAAGCAAAACTTCTATTTTTAAATTGCAATCCACATCTATTCTTAGAATTACTTTTATTTCTATTTTCAACTTTTGTATTTTCCACATTTTTGCAATAACAAAAATATCCACAAAATTCTAAACAAAGCAAGACAAGATATATAAAGTCTGTTTTAAGTGCTATTTGCATTAAGGCAAAAGCCGGTGAGCATATATATGCTTCTTCATTCAACTTTAAAAAACTTGCTTCAAAAATTTTTCCAGTATATAAATGGCTAGTGACGCTTTTGTTGTTTCTTCGTTCGTTTTGGTTGAATACAAGTTTATCTATCGGTTGGTTATTAGTTAAAAATGCACATTTTGGTTTTGAGAGACTTGATTTTAGCAAATCTTCTTTTGTTGCGGCTTTAAATTTTTTTGGATTAAATGCGCTCATTCTCCAAAAATCAATTGCACTGGCATGGCTGATTATATAAGACATTGTTTCGCCTTTCTTATGTTTGCGAAATATAATTTATCACATGCGAGCTAAAAGTTCTATGAGCTATTAAGCTAAAAAATCAAAGTAAAACCAAGATTTTTTCTTCTATTTTAGGAACTATAGGTAAATTTTTTCTAAAAAAACATTGAATAAATACTAAAAATTTACTAAAAATTTACTAAAAATTTACTAAAAATTTACTAATTTTTTTTTGAGTTTGCGTTTAAATTTTTTTTATGTTTAAAAAATACTTTTTTTTTATAGTTTTATAATAATTTTATAGTTCTTATTAGTGAATATGGGGCAATATAATATTCCAATTTTAAGGAGATTAAAATGTCAAGTTATGTAAATGATGTAATTGAACGAACAAAAGAAAAAAATCCTGCTCAACCGGAATTTATTCAGGCAGTAAGTGAAGTTTTATATTCAATTGAGCCTGCTTTAAATATTCATCCAGAATATAAAGACGCTGCTTTATTAGAACGTATTGTTGAACCAGAACGTGTCGTTATGTTTAGAGTTCCATGGGTTGATGACTCTGGCAAGGTTCATGTTAACCGTGGCTATCGCGTTCAATTTAATTCTGCATTGGGTCCTTATAAAGGTGGGCTTCGTCTTCATCCTAGTGTAAATTTATCAATTATCAAATTTTTAGGATTTGAACAAATCTTTAAAAATTCTCTTACAACACTTCCTATGGGTGGTGGCAAAGGTGGTTGTGATTTTGATCCTAAAGGTAAAAGCGATGCCGAGGTTATGCGTTTTTGTCAATCTTTTATGAGCGAACTATTCCGTCATATTGGTGCTGATACCGATGTTCCAGCTGGTGACATTGGCACTGGTGCTCGCGAAATTGGTTATATGTATGGTCAATATAAAAAGCTTAAAAACGAATTTGTTGGTGTTTTAACAGGTAAGGGTATTAGCTTTGGCGGTTCCCTTGCTCGCACTCAAGCTACTGGTTTTGGTTTAATTTATTTTGTACAAGAATATCTTAAAACCCAAAAAGATTCTTTTGATGGAAAGCGCGTTTGCATTAGTGGTAGCGGTAATGTTGCAATTTATGCTGCTCAAAAAGCTCAAGATTTAGGTGCTAAAGTCGTTACAATGAGTGACTCCACAGGTTGGATTAACGATGAGGATGGCATTGACATAGAGCTTATGAAACAAATTAAAGAAGTTGAGCGCGGACGTGTTAGCGATTATGCAAAACAACGTTCAAATTGCAAATATCAAGATGGAAGAGGCGTTTGGTCAGTTAAATGTGACATTGCGCTTCCTTGTGCTACTCAAAATGAACTTCTCATTGATGATGCAAAAGACCTTGCAAAGAACGGCTGTAAGGTTGTTGCAGAAGGTGCAAATATGCCCACAACTTTGGATGCAACTGAGTTTTTGCAAAGCGCAGGAATTATTTTTATTCCCGGTAAGGCTAGCAATGCTGGTGGTGTTGCAACTTCAGGTCTTGAGATGTCGCAAAATAGCGAACGCTTAAGTTGGACTTTTGAACAAGTTAACCAAAAGCTCCAAGGTATTATGAGAAATATTTTTGAAGCTGCCGATAGCGCTGCTATGATGGCTCAGGGTATAGTATAAATTTAGCTTACATTCATAAGCCGTTTAAATTGCTACCAAAAATGTAGTAATTTAATATTTCTAATTTGTTGCAATATTTTTTAATAAGCTATAAATATTTGTTTATATAGTTCTAGTTTTTAATTTGTTATGTATAAAATTATCAAAAATCAAAAATTGAATGACGAAGTATTTTTAATGGAGGTCTATGCACCAGAAATTGCAGTCGTCATTAAACCAGGTCAATTTATCATTTTACGTGTGGACGAAAAAGGAGAGCGCGTTCCTTTTACAATGAATTCAGTTGATCTACAGCTTGGTTCTGTTACTATTATTTATCAGGTTGTGGGTGCTACAACAATAAAAATGTCACGCATGCGCAATGGTGAATTTTTGCAAGACTTCGTAGGTCCTTTGGGTAAGCCTACACCAGTAGGTGACGCAAAACGCATATGTGTTGTTGGCGGAGGCCTAGGTGCTTCCATTGCTTATGCGGTGGGTTCTGCATTTTATCGTGACGGCCTTGATGTAACTAGTATAATTGGTTTTAGAAATAAAGATTTAATTATTCTTGAAGAAGAAATAATCAACAATTCAACTAAAAGCATCATTATGACCGATGATGGAAGCAACGGTAATAAAGGCAATGTATGTGTTCCCTTAAATAAATGGTTAGCAGATGGTATACGCTGGGATTTAGTGATTGCAATTGGTCCAATTATAATGATGAAATTTGTTTCGTTAGCTACCAAGCCATATAATATCAAAACCTTGGTTTCTATGAATACTCTTATGATTGATGGCACTGGCATGTGCGGTGGTTGTAGAGTAAAAGTTGGCGACAATTATTATCATTCCTGCGTTGACGGACCAGATTTTGATGGTCACTTGGTTGATTTTGATGAAGCTATAAAGCGTGGTATTCGTTTTAAGACTCAAGAAATTGCTGCTAAGGAAAACTTATTATCTTGTGGAGATGCTGATGGCAAATAATCTAACTAAAGTTCCTATGAACGAGCTACCAATTGACAAACGAATTAAGTGTTTTGATGAAGTTGCACTTGGTTACGATTTTGATCAAGCCCTTCTTGAAGCTCAAAGGTGCCTAAATTGCAAAAATGCTCCTTGTATAATGGGTTGCCCAGTTGGTGTAAAGATTCCAAATTTTATTGCTGCATTAGTTGATGGTAACATTAAAAATTCATTCGAAAT
>JAKSUU010000114.1 GCA_024408695.1 Coriobacteriales bacterium
TGATTAGTGTCTGTTGAAGATATATCGAGAGCATCGTTTACAACAAAAACACCGTTTGCATAACAAGATTTAAGCCAATCTTTTGTTGAATCTTCTGTAGAATTCCAGTCTAAAAAGTTAGCTTGAACAAACTTTAAATTAGAGCAACCATCAAACATACATTTGTAGCAATTTTTTACAAGTTCTCTTGCGCAAAGATTAGGAGCAAATTCTAAGCTTGTGCACGAAGCAAACATTCTTTCAAAACAAGACTCTTCGAGTACCGTTGCATCTGCAAGATAAACATCTTTGAGAAGTGTACAGCCCGCAAACATATCTTTACAGCACTCTTTGGCATAAGTTGTAGCAAAAATTTTAGGAGCGCTAACAAATGAATTGTGACTAAACATGCCACTATAGCAAGCCTCTTTTAAAACTGTAGCTTCTAAATCCCATGGATCAATTGCAGACGAGCAATAGCCAAACATATCTTTATAACATTCGCTTGCTAATGTTGTAGCTTCAAGTTTAGGATATTGCTTATTAATTGCACTGCATTCATAAAACATGCCTTCATAACAATTGTTGGCAAGTTGAGTAGCAGGTAGAGCAGGAAAGTCAGTTAAAGCGCTACATCCGTGGTACATATTTTTATAGCAAGAATCTGTAAGTTCATCAGCAGCTAAAGCAGTAGGAGTAGTAATGGTTGTGCATCCTTGAAACATTGATTCATAACCACTATTTGCAAGGCTTGTAGAACTTAGAGTAGGCACATATTGCAATTGCTCGCAACCAGAAAACATATTTTTATAACAATTTTCTGTTAAATTTGTAGCTGGCAAAGCACTTGGATTCAAAAGCGCACTACAACCAGCAAACATATTGTCATAGCAATTTACACTAAGTTGAGTCGAGTCTAAATCACACATAGTCTCTAAGTTTGTGCACCCTGCAAACATAGATTCATAACAACTTTCTTCTAACTTAGTAGCAGGCAATCCAGCCACGGTTTCTTCAAGACTTGAGCATCCACTAAACATACTTTGATAGCAATATGAACTAAGCTGGGTTGAATTTAGTGTAGGTGTAGTTTCTAAAGATATACAACCCTCAAACATACTCGCATAACAATTTGGCTTCATTTTACTAGCAGTTAAACTTGGAGGTGTTACAATTGCTTCGCATCCATAAAACATACAAGAATAACAACTTTCGGCAAGTTTGGTCGCAGGAAGCTGTGGACATGCAAGCAAATTGTATGATCCAGCGAACATATCTTCATAGCATGCATAATATAGAGTTTCAGCAGGTAAAATGGCTGGAGACGTTTCTAAGCTTTCACAATAAGAAAACATGTCATAATAACAACGCTCAGCAATTTGAGTTGCCGGAAGATCAGGACATTCAACTATTTTGCTACATTGATTAAACATGCTCCAATAGCAACCTTTTTTCAAAACTGTTGCAGGGAGCTCTGGTGGCTCTACAAGCTCATCATTGCAAGCAAACATACCCTGATAACAATAAGGAGCAAGATTAGTTTCTGGCAAAACAGGAGCATTAATAAGCTTGTTAAAACCCCAATAAGCGCCTTGGAACAAACAGCCCCAATGATCTTCTTTTAAAGTAGGGGTTTGCTTGTTATAAATCGCCTTATAATCGGTCAAATAAAAAAGATTCCCATCACATGAAAACTTTTTATCTTTATTATAAAAATGAGCCGAGGTTATTGTAAATTCGCCACCTATACCTTCTGGATTATCACCACGTAAATAGATAACTGAACCTTGACCATGCAAGGTCAGATTAATAATTTTTCCTGTAAAACTATCGCCAGTGGGTTCTTCATCTGGATCAACATCATCTGGTTTCACTTCGATTGTCTGCCAGTCTTGGTGCGTTGCATCGGGCGCAAACCTATATTGCAACTTAAAATTATGTGTATGTGCATCATCATATACATACTCGCCTCGTGTGCTATCCCAATGTTTGTACTTAAAGTATTGATTGCCAACAATTAATTGAATTGTAGTGTCCCCCGATTCTTCAGCCTTTAGACTAAAAGGAATGCACTTATGAGCATAATCAAGCTTATCAAAAACATTGTTACTAATTGATTTATAACTTCCTGTAACATAACACAAACCCATTTCAACGGCGCAATCATATGTTAAATCAACAGAATTTTCATATCTTGAATCAGTATTTGTTAAAAGTAAAATAGAATTGGTACTCCCACAAAGAGGACCTGCAGAAAGAGCATCTGGAAAGTCTTCGCCCCAAGACACTGTAATGTGTTCGTGCGTCATTCCATATTCTTGAGTTTCTAAATCTGCAATTGCTTTAGCAGTGTCATAACGTCCTGATCCATAAACTCTATCTACTTTACCTGATCCAACAACATTTTCAATATCATCAAAACCTTTTTGACTTATAGCAGCTGTGCTACCCAGAATTAAAACCTTAGAAAAATGTGCACTGCCAAGAGCATCTAGAACTTGTTCACCAACATCATGGTTATAATTTGCCAAAAATACAGGAAAATGCATTTTATACGCTAAGGGCGCAATCGATAAAGCATCTGGAAAATCGTATCCATATGCTACTATTGCTGTATCAGCCCAACTAGATCCAATACTTTTTCCTGCCTCATAAATTGCAAGTGATGTGCCTATACGAGAATCAAAACTATGATTTTCTATAGGAATAATTTCATCAACACAATCGATAGCTAAAACTTGATTACGTAAATTTTGTGGAAGAGATGTCCCTGGAACATAGACCTTGTTAGCATTTAAATTCTCAATTGCAGTAATGGCTTCATCTCGCAAAACCGGATTTTTAGCATCTGTTAAAACAATTGAACAATTTAACAAACCTGCATAAGGAGTAGCACTTAAAGCATCGGGGAAATCGTCACCACGACATAAAATGCAAGAACTATTTTTTACGGCAGAATTATATTCAATTGTTTCACTCACAACAAGTCGCATAGTATCATAACGATTTACACCATTAAAACGATGGTAAGCCTTGGTACTTTTATCTGTTGGAGAATCTTCACCAAATACATCAAAACTTGATGTTTGATCTGAGATTTGAGCAAAATCATCAAAAGATTCTATTGCAAACGCTAAACAGCTCAAACCTACAAAACAGAAAATAAAAACAGTAATAATTAATGATAGTTTAAATATCTTTTTCATGTGGCCCCAATAGCAAAAAACCTATTACTATTATAAATATTGATTAGTAATTCCTACACATTCGTTTAAAAAATGCTAAAATAATTATTCACATTTTTTATAGAAAATGAGGTACGAAAATGGCTATAGATAAAACAAAGCTTGATTATTGCATGACACAAATTAGACCTCAGCTTCAAGCTGATGGTGGCGATATTGAAGTTACTCGTTTAGACGATGAAAAAGGCATTGTATATGTTAAATTACAAGGAGCTTGTGTTGGATGTCCAATGTCTCAAATTACATTATCACAAGGCGTAGAACGCGTATTAAAAGAGCATGTAGATGGTGTAGAACGTGTTGTCCCCGACCTTGATGTAGAAGGATTTGAAACGACTGAATAAAATTCATCTGGTCAAAAATACTAACAAAAAATGCTAAATGAAATTTATCAAGCTATAGACACTGTAATATTTTCTATAGGACCTATTAGTTTAAGATGTTATGGATTAGCATACTTGTTAGGTTTTATTTGCTGTGTGTTTTACTTATATCGTCTATGCAAACGTTTCAAACTTAACTTTGAAATAATTGACGTTATTTCTTTTGTTTGCTTTTCTGCACTAGGAATGATTATCTGTGCACGTCTTGGCTATTGTCTTTTTTACACGAATGGATACTGTTTTACTCATCCAGAAGAAATTATTATGCTTAATCATGGTGGAATGTCTTTTCATGGAGGACTTTGCGGTATTGCAATAGTTTCTTTAATTTATGGCAGAGTTATAAAAGTTCCTTGTCTTACCTTATTAGACCTTGCTTCTATCGTTGCACCAATTGGCTTATTTTTTGGACGTTGCGCAAACTTTATTAATGGTGAGCTTTATGGTGCTGTAACCGACTTAGCAATTGGAGTAGATTTTACCGGAAGCGGAACACTCTATCACCCATCACAATTATATGAAGCAGCCCTTGAAGGTATAGTGCTGTTTTTGATCCTTTTTATAATGTCTCGTAAAAAACCACCATTTAGCCGTGGAATATATAGTGGAACTTTTTTAATCCTTTATGCATGTTTTAGAATAATAATTGAATTTGTTCGGCTGCCAGATGTTCAAATTGGATACTTTTTTGGCAGTTGGGGAACAATGGGGCAAGCATTAAGCCTTCCACTTTTAATTCTTGGTATAATCCTAATAATTTACGCAATTAAAACCAAGCACGAACAACGCCTGTTCAGTTCTGATTTATCTGCAACAAACAATATTAATAAG
>JAKSUU010000115.1 GCA_024408695.1 Coriobacteriales bacterium
CAGTAGCGCGTAAACGATTTAATGGTATTGTAAAAGTTGTATTAGTAATTGATGGATCAATGGGGCAAAATGCTCTTGTTCAAGCGCAAGAATTCAATTCATTTTTGAATTTAGATGGAGTTATTATTACTAAACTCGATGGCACCGCAAAAGGTGGCATTGTAATTGCCATATCTAACTCATTAAATCTTCCAATCTATTATATTGGTTGCGGAGAAACTGTTGATTCGCTAGAAGAGTTTAAGGCAAAAGAATTTGCTCATTCGCTTTTTGATACTATGGAAGGACGCTAATGTTTGATTCTTTATCAGATAAATTAACGGGCATTTTTAAAGACCTAAATAAAAAAGGCAAATTATCTGAATCAGATATAGATAATTGTTTAAAGCAAGTTAGAATGGCCTTACTAGAAGCCGATGTTAACTTTAAAGTTGTCAAAAACTTTTGTAAACAGGCCAAAGAGCGCTGTATGGATGCAAGTGTTTTAGAGTCTTTGACACCAGGTCAAAATGTTTTGCGTGTTGTTGTTGATTTGTTAAAAGAATTACTTGGCACCGATGCATATAGGGTAGATTTTGGAAGTAAAATTCCAGGTATTGTAATGCTTGTTGGTTTACAGGGCAGTGGTAAAACTACTGCATGTGCAAAGCTTGCGTGCAAATTTAAAAAACAAGGCCATGCTCCTTTATTAGTTGCTTGCGATATTTATAGGCCAGCTGCTATTGATCAATTAAAAACTTTAGGTAAAGAAAACGATATAGCTGTTTTTAGTGAAGAGTGCAAAAGTGCAGTCGATATCGCAAAAGATTCTTTAAAGTATGCAAAGGAAAATCTTAAAGATATTATCATTGTTTACTCTGCAGGTAGAATGCATGTAGATGAAGAGATGATGAAAGAAGCAAGCGATATTAAATCTGCTATTACCCCAGATTATACTTTTTTAGTTGTTGATTCAATGACTGGTCAAGATGCGGTGAATGTTGCTACAAACTTTGCTAAACTCGTAAATTTCGATGCTTTAATTATGACAAAGCTAGATGGTGATGCACGTGGTGGCGCCGCTTTATCTATTCGCGAGGTTTCTACTAAACCAATTGCCTATATTTCAAGTGGCGAAAAAATGGACTCCTTAGATGTTTTTCATCCAGATCGGCTAGCTAAACGAATACTTGGTATGGGGGATATTTTAACTGTAATTGAAAAAGCAGTTGAAGCACAAGACAAAGAAATAGAATTAGCAGAAAAAGAACGTCTTGCGAAATCTCAATTTGGTTTAGACGATTTTATGGATGTTATTAGACAAACTCGCAAAATGGGTGGTCTTTCTAAAGTTGTCGAAAATTAACCTGGTGGCAATAAGGCTATACAACAAGGTCAAATTGATGATAGTGAGCTCGATCGCACTGAAGCGATTATTAATTCTATGACACCAGCCGAACGCAAAAATCCTTCGATTTTAAATGGATCAAGACGTTTGAGAATTGCAAATGGTTGTGGTCTTAAAGTTTTTGACGTAAATCAATTAATTAAAAGATACAACGAAACAAAAAAAATGGTTAAGAAACTAACAGCTCAATTTGAAGGTAAAGGCGGAAAATTTAAAAAACGCAAAAAAATTTCTATTCCTGGTATGGGAAGCATTGATTTATCAAAATTTATGGATATGCAATAGATTTATTCAAGGCCCAAGGAGTTTAATTGCAAGACAAAATTACACTATCGCATGGTAGCGGTGGACAAATGATGCAAAACATCATAAATGACATCTTTTTTGATATTTATGGCAATTCAATATTAAAATCTGGCAGTGATGCTGCAAACCTTAATATTGATTCTAAAAAAATTGCAATGAGCACAGATTCTTTTGTAATTAATCCATATTTTTTTGCTGGTGCAGATATTGGTCATTTAGCTGTTTGTGGCACAGTTAATGATGTTGCTACCTCTGGCGCTATTCCGAAATTTTTGTCTTTATCCTTTATTTTAGAAGAAGGCTTACCAATAGAAGATTTAAAACAAATTTGCCGCTCAATTGCCAAATGCGCAAAAGAAGCTGGTGTTGAAATTGTAACAGGAGACACTAAAGTTGTAAACAAGGGAGCTTGCGATGGGCTTTTTATCAATACCTGTGGAGTCGGGATTTTTGAAGATCCAAATATAGATTTTTCTCCTAAAAACTGCAAAGCTCAAGACAGTGTAATTATTTCTGGGTCCCTTGCAGATCATGGAATATCAATAATGTCAACACGTGAAGGGCTACACTTTGAAACAAAAATCAATAGCGACGCTGCACCTTTAAATGGTCTAATTAAATCGGTTTGCGATGCTTGTGATGTTCAAAAAATTCGCGCTTTTAGAGACCCTACACGCGGAGGTCTTGCATCTACATTAAATGAATTTGCAAATGTTTGCAAATGCGATATTGAAATTGAAGAAGAACTTGTACCTGTAAAAGAGCAGGTTAGAGGTGTTTGTGAAATGCTTGGATTAGATGTATTTCAAGTTGCAAATGAAGGAAAAATGGTCTGCGTTTGTGACCCTTCTATTGCAAATGATGTTGTGTCTGCTATGAGGCAAAATGAATATGGCAAGGATGCCTGTATTATCGGTCGTCTTTGTGAGGCAAATAATATTTCAAGTCCTAAAGTTTATGTTAAAACAGCTTTTGGAACTAAAAGAATAATGGATATGTTAGTGGGGGAACAGCTTCCACGTATTTGTTAATTTTATACCTTATATACTTGCTTTTTTCATTTAAATTGCACCTAGTTTTTTTATAAAATTACAATCTCATATATAATATATTTATTGTGTAAATGTAATTTTAATGAGGAAAATGCAATGGATTCTGTTACTTCATTTATGAGTCAAATTTTTGCACCACTAATGCGATTAACAAATTATTGGGATTGCTGGTTTTATGCAGCTTGTCTATTCTTTTTGTTGTTCATTATATTTTTTATTTTGTTTATTGTTTTTTGTTCTAAACATTCAAAAAAGAAAAAACTTATTTTAGAAAAGGACGAATATATTTCAGGCTTAGAAGCTAGTTTAGATATGCCTCCAGTTGATCCAAACGGTGGTTATTTACCCGGTGATTCTATTGTATACATTACAAATAAAAACAAGAAGAAAAAAGTGGAAAGTGTGGGTCAAGCTCTAGATGAATCTTTACCATCTGTTACCTCTAAGCACAATAAAAATACAGGTGTAAAAGACAACGATAGCTTTGCAGACGTTACAGTTAACCAGTCAAATTATAATTCGGTACCCGATACATCAAATTTAAACTTTAATGCTAATGCTAATGATATTCCATTTAACTCTCAAGTTGTAGCAGGAGTAAATTCTGCGCTAAACTTTGGTAATTCAAATTATGCGCCAAAAAATGTTTCTAACAATACTGAGCCTAACGCATCAATCACTCTTACAAATGCAGAATTAACAAAACTTGTTACTGATACAGTTGTGCAAATTTTGTCAGAAGAATCACAAACCGGTAGCATTGGTCAACATGTTGTTTCAAAAAAAACAAATAATACCGATTCTTTTTCAGAAGATCAACAACTTAATCAATTGTTAGACGAAAACAAAAACATTTTTGGTGAAAACACAGGTAGTTTAAGTCCAGAAGACATAGAAGCAGCAAGAATTCTTCAAAAAATCAAAAATAATAAGCCTGTTTAGTTTGCAATTAAAATCTAAAAATAAAAATTTCCGTATTAATTCAGTATTTTTTTAGATTAAATTTAGTACAGATTTCTTATAATCTCAAATTAATTTAATTTTTTTCCTTTTAATTTCTTATTGATTTTGTATTTTTCAATAAAAATTACACTAGATTATTTTTTTAGTTCAGTGAATTTTTAGGCGCAATCTTTTACAATCAACAAAAGCTTTTAGGAGTAAAAATGATTGTAGAAGATGCCAAACTTAAAATTAATTCTGTTTTAAGACAAGCAGGATTAAACAAAGTTCCAAAGCCAATAATTGTGATTGTTTCAATTTTACTTGTAATCGCTTTAGTGTTTACAGTTATTCATTTTTGGCCAACAAATTATACAGAACAAAGTAAAGATTTTGAAATTAGCTCAGGTCAAGAAAATGAAGAGGATGAGCTTGAGAGTGTTAAAGATCAAATTGCTATTGATATTGAGGGTGCAGTAAATAATCCTGGTTTATATTATATAAAATCAGATGAAAGACTAGCAAGCTTAATAGAACTCGCTGGCGGATTTAGACAAGATGCCTGCAGAGCAACAATTAATCTTGCTTCAAAACTCGAAGATGGTTCACAAATTTATATTACTACTCCTAGTGAAAACTGGAATCAAGCTGGATATATTTGGGTTCAACAATCAAAAGTTCACTTTGGATTAACAAATGCTGATGGAACAATCAATAAGAGCAATGATGTTTCTTATCCAAA
>JAKSUU010000116.1 GCA_024408695.1 Coriobacteriales bacterium
GGTTTTTATTCAATTTTACCTTTTATGTTTTATCAGTTTATGCTCTTGATTTGTGCAATTGTATTTATTCTTTTTGAAAGTAAATTAAAAAATAAAAGCAAAGAACATAAAAACAATTAATTCTTAAGTTTATCGAGGTTTACTTGTGGAAAAAGAAAAACTCTGGTCAAAATCTTTTATTTTAATTACATTTGTTAACTTTATTGCAGCTCTTAACTTTTGGCTTTTAAATGTTGAGATGACGCAATTTTGTTACGAAACTTATTCTTTAAATGAAAGTATTGCTGCATCTGCTATAACAGTGTTTATTGTTGGTGCAATTTTTACTCGTTTATTGCTTGGACAAAAAATCGACGACTGGGGAGCAAAATTTGCTTTAACTGTTAGCATGATAGGATTCACTGTTTGTACCAGTATTTATATTTTGCCAATACCTTTTGCTGTACTGTTAGTCGTGCGTTTTATTCATGGCATAGCTTTTGGACTAGCTGGAGGCTCGGCCACAGCACTTGCAATTTTAGCTTTACCTAAGTCAAGGCTTGGAGAAGGAATTGGCTACTTTACTATTAGTATGGCCTTGGCAAGCGGTATTGGGCCTTTTGTATCCATCTTATTATCAACGGTTTTTGATTCTTTTCAGATGGCCTTTGTTTGTAGTGCAGTAAGTTGCGTTATTGGACTTGTTTGTATGATATTTATTAAAATTGATCCTGCTAGGGTAGAAGAAGCAAAGCCAAAAGAGAAAAAAGCATATAGTTTAAAGTTATCTTCAATAATTTATGTTCCAGTACTGCCGCTTGCAACTTTATTGTTAGCAACTTATATATGCACATCAGGGCTTGTCTCGTTTATGACTATGTATGCTTCTACGCTTGATTTAGTTATTGCCGCCAATATCTTTTTTGTAATATATTCTATAGTTATGATTATCACACGGCCACTCACAGGAAAATATTGCGACACGCATAGCCCAAACCGCATATTTATCGCCTCATTAGCATGCGTAATTATTGGAATGGTGCTCATGTTCTCAACCTATTTAGTAACTACAAATTTTGGTCTTATAGCTGGAAGCATAACATTTCTGACAGCTGCGGCTTTATTTGGTTTTGGTATAGGAAACGCCCAATCTGTAGCTCAAGGACAAATTGCAAAAATTACACCTGCCAATGAACTAGGACTTGCAAATTCAACTTTCTTTTTAGGTATGGATGTAGGGAGTGGTTTAGGACCGATGCTTATTGGAGCTGTGGTTATGGCTATAGGTTATGCCAATGCATATTTAGCTCTAGCAGGTCTAGCTGTTATAACTATAATTTTTTATTTTACAATTTGCAAAAAATATTACAAATTTTAACAGGAGAATAGATGAAAGAAATTTCTTTAGATTTATCAAAAGATGCAACGAGGCAAAATATTTATAAACAGCTTTCATCCCAAATAAATTCTTTTGACCTTGTGCAAATTGATGCCATAATAAGTGATGCTGCAATAGATTCTTCAAACCATTACCATAATTTTTTTGATGTATGCGATGCAATTGATGCATCTATTGCATCAGAATACGCAAAACGTGCGGCAAAACTTATTTACAATATTTTAAATGAAGCTGAAAGTAAAGTTCACAATGTGACAATTGATAAAACGCATTTTCATGAGGTTGGAAATGGTAAAACTATAAAAGAAATTTTACAAATTTGTGAATGTCTAAATTTATTAAAGCTTACAAAAATACAAATTGGTTTAGTGCAAACTGGACAAGGAAAAATTACGTGTCATCACGGTATTTTGGATATTCCAGCACCTGCAACTACCTCTATTTTAGATAAGTATAATATACCACTATCAAACGAAAAATTAGAAGGAGAATTATGCACCCCCACTTCCGCAGCTATAATTGCCTTTTTGTTAGAATATTACTCTTAAGTCTAATAAGCTAAGCATAATCCCGTTTTATTTTTACTTAATCTTTAAATTCTCTATTTAAATGTTATGATTATAAATATATTCATATATTCCTATTTAGGATTTAAGGAATTGTAATGCAAAATAAACAAAACAAAGATGCAAAAACAGCTTCTGTTTCTTCAAAAATCAATATCAATCAAGACTATTTAGCAAATACAGAATACATGCAAAATCGAGAATTATCCTGGTTAGATTTTGACCTAAGGGTTCTTGATCAAGCAGCAGACAAAAATATTCCGCTTTTAGAAAGACTAAATTTTATTTCGATTTTTGCTAGTAATCTTCAAGAATTTTTTATGGTTAGAGTTGGGCGTCTTACCGATTTATCATTAATTAAAAAAGATATTATCGACAAACGTTCAAATATGACACCTAAACAACAGTTAGATGCCATCTATCATAAGTGTAAGGGTCTATATACTACGCAAGAAAATATTTTTAAAGATCTTCTAAAAGCACTTAAAAATAATCATATAGAGCAGTTATCACCTTCTCAATTATCTGAACAAAATCAAAATTATTTAAAACAATACATGTCAGATAATGTTATTCCATTTTTATCTCCACAAATCATTAATGCGCAACATCCTTTTCCACACTTAAATAGTGGAAGCATTTATGTTGTAGTAAGATTATTCGAAAATCAAGTTTCAAATTCAAATAACAAATTAAAAAACACTATTAGTGCTAATAATACTGTTTTAGGTCTTATTCCTATGCCATCTCAAGCATCACGAATTATTCCTATTCCTTCAAAAAACTCAAAAGAATTTAGATTTGTTCTTTTAGAAGATGCTATTGAATTCGTTGCACGAGATGTCTTTTCAATGTATAAGGTTAAACACACAAACATTATTTGTGTTACACGCAATTTTGATTTAGATGTAAACGAAGGCGTTGATGAAAGCGACGAAGACTACCGAGGATTTATGAAAAAAATTCTAAAAAAACGCACTCGCTTAACTCCTGTTCGCTTAGAATGCAAAAAGCCTTTATCATTAAAAGTTCAAGAAATATTACTTGCTAAGCTCAATCTTAAAGAAAACCAAGTATTTTCGACATCTGTTCCACTCGATTTATCTTATACATATTCGATTAAAAACTATATAGATAAATCAACTGTTGAGGAACTTTCTTATAGTCACTTTGAGCCACAATGGCCGCTTAGCGTTGATAAGAATAAATCTATGATGTCTCAACTTAGAACAAAAGATATTTTACTTCATTATCCTTATGAAAGCATTGATCCTTTTGTTAACTTGTTAAAAGAAGCTTCAACAGACCCAGATGTTGTGAGCATTAAAATTACACTTTATAGACTTGCTTCGCAATCAAAAATTGCAGAAAGCTTAATTGCTGCTGCAGAAAATGGCATTAATGTAACAGCCCTTTTTGAACTTAGAGCTCGTTTTGATGAAAACAATAACATTTTATGGTCCCAGCGTTTTGAAGATGCTGGAGTAAATGTTATTTATGGTTTTAAACACTACAAAGTTCACTCAAAACTTTGTTGTATAACACGCAAAACACGTGCCGGAATCGAATATTTTACTCAATGTGGCACAGGCAATTACAATGAAAAAACCTGCAGACTCTATACAGATTTTGCTTATATGACTTCTCGTAAAGAATTTGGATTAGATGCTGATGTTTTCTTCAAAAACATGGCTTTAGAAACTGTAAGTGACCAATACAAAACTATTATTGTTGCTCCTTTGCAAATCAAACAACTTATTTTAAACAAGATTCAAGCTCAAATCGATATTGCAAAAGCTGGAGGCAAAGGCCAAGTTTTCTTTAAAACTAATGCAGTTACAGATATTGACATTATTAAAGCTATTGAAAAAGCTAGCAATGCGGGAGTTAAAGTTAATATCATCTCTCGTGGCATCTCTTGTCTAGTTCCTGGTGTTAACGGTCATACTAAAAATCTTAAAGTAGGTTCTGTTGTTGGGCGACTGCTCGAGCATCATCGCATTTATTCTTTTGGTTGTGGCGATCAAGCCGAAGTTTATTTAAGCAGTGCAGATCTTATGACACGAAACATGGACAAACGTGTTGAAGTCGCATGGCCACTATTAGACATTAATTCTAAGCGCAGAGTATTAGATTACATAAGTTTAGTATTAAAGGATAATGTTAAACTTAGATATCTTAAAAATAATCATACTTATACTGAGCTTGGTGAACTTAAAAAGGAAGATTCAAAAGACATAGACAGTCAAGCTTTGTTGATAAACGAAACCTATAATCTTACATACAAAGATCAAAAATATGTTTTGCCTTCACAAGATATACCCACATCTTCAAATAATGGTATTCAAACAAGTACAAAGAAAACCGAAGATAACGGAATATTAATAAAGTTGCTTGGTTTTGTTTTTAGTAAATTTGCAAATAGAAAGGAATAATTAATGAAAGATTCAAGAATTGCAGACACATTAGA
>JAKSUU010000117.1 GCA_024408695.1 Coriobacteriales bacterium
AACCCTTTTCGTCAATTTCTTCTCCGTATATTTTAACAATTTCGCCTGCGTCTAAAGTAAAGTAAACAGCACTAACAATTTCGCTGACTGTTGTGTTTGCAAAATTCAAATAGAAGGCTGAATTTTTAGAGTCTTTACAACCATCATCTGTAAGCTCAACAAAATGAGCACTTAAAAGCCAATGGTCATCAGGCTGTTTTTCAACATCAAGCTTTATCACATCCTTGCTACAATCACTTTCGTTTATTGAGGCTTTTAGAAGTATGAATTCTTTCTCACCACTTTTTGCTTCTAAAAATTTTGGTAAAACATAGTTATTGGACTGTCTAAGAAAAAATGAAATTTCTTCTTCAATTGCTTTGTCACGCTTAAAGTTTGTATTTTTAACCTTGTAATTATAAGCTAGGCGTGCATCACCTGCATTTCGTGATAAGAATTTATATGCAAGGTAAATGTCTTTTTCGTTTTTACAAAGCTTTAATTCGTCGTAGGCATAACGAGCCTGTTGTAAGCACGACTCCATAAAACTACAAGAGTAATACGACTTTAAAAATTTACTCTTAGATTTATAAAAACCATCCACGCCATAACAAAAATGGGCAAAATCGTTTTTTTCACCTACTTTGTGTTTAAAATATAAGTCTGCAAGTTTTGTTTTTGCGCTTATTGAATTATAAGACTCAGCAAGTTTGTAATACTGATATGCGGTTTCATAATTAGGTATACCATCGTTGCTAAGTCCATTGTAATAAATATCACCTAAAGCCAAAGCAGCAGGTAAAGGCTCAAGATTATAACCATTTAGCCCGTTATTAATTGCTTGGTAGTTATAAAAATCTCCAAAAACTGCTTTTTCTACTTTTGTCTCTTTATAGTCTAACAACACTTCATCTAAGAATTTATTAAACAGTTTTGCTGATTTTTTGTAGTTGCAAACAAATAACTTATTACCACCAAAGCAGCCCCAGGCACATATCGCCATTGAATAAAGTTCTTTTGCCTTACATAGTTTATTTACAAAGTCAATAAAGATTATTTTGTCTTCAGGTGAAAATTCTTCTTCGTGTGCGCAGTTTTCTTTCTCCTCAAATAGTTCATGAATAGTTTTAACTGCATAAAGGCGACAGTATAAAACAAACTGAGTTTTGCTTAGACTTATATCTTGTTCTATATAGTTACTAAATGCAGATTCAGAAATATATGACCATAAATCTGAATTTTCAGAATTTAATTCATTGTAAAAATCTATAAAATCTTTTTTCTCAAACATACAACTCCTAAACTTATAATCACTAAACACAAACCATGCGCAAACTCAAATTACCAAATTGTTTCATTCTTAATACGATTAAAATCACAGTTCATCTTAGCTTCTACACGAACGCCATCAACGGGGTTAACTCCTGTTAAAAAAGACATTGCCACGTCAAGATTATCCGCTAATAAATCAAAGCTCTCAAGACTTCCCAAATCTTGCCCTGTTACACTTGTAAATTTGGTATTTTCATCACTTTCAAATCAAATATTATTTACAAATCAACAGTAATTAGCCTTTGGCACTATCACTAAAAATTCACTTTGTGATGTTGAGGCGCCATTAACATTTTTTTCATCCGTAAAATGAAGTCTAAAGCAATAACCTCCATCCATTTCTTTTACAACAGAAATATAAACTGGCTCTTGTTTCTCATAATAATTTTTGCAAACAACAGACTTAAAGCTAGCATAAACATCTCTACCAAAAATCTTTAAATCTTCGCTAATTTCGCACTTTTCCTTAACCGCCTCTATCAAAGATTCGGTTTCTTTAATAAAGCTATCTTTTTCAATCCACTCATATCGCCATTCGTATGTATTACCAAAAATTTTTGCAGCAAGCAAAAATTGTAAAATTTTATAATAGTCTCTTTCAGGTTCTGCAAGATAATCAAGACAATTTTTCATACAATAAAAAGTATATTTTGCCATTGCTAAACACACAAAACAATACCCGTTACTATGATTTCCACAATAAAAGTCATTAGCAGTTAATTTTTCAGCATTAAAAATCAAGTCTTTCATCCTTGCCAAATCATCCTGTGGATTATCGATCTTAAGACAAGCATCAACTGCCTTAAGCAAAGCCTGGGCGCTACCGTTTGCTTTTTTCGTCGCTAACACATAATAATCTTCAGCTACTTTATAATCTGTTTTTCCATCATTTACCAAGCCTTTAGCATGTAAATTGCCCATTAAGATGCAGAATTCTTCATCGGCTTCATGATCAAGATTGTCAAAATATTTTGAGAGCATTTCATAAGCTTTATCAAAATTCTTTTTATATCCAAATCGACCAAAATAATAATTTGAACCAATTCGACCAAGCGCATTATAATCCCCTATTGAACGTTCCTCTAAATATTTTTTATAGAGCTCAAATTCAACTTGCGTTGGTTCTTCTAATTCACCCCATGTAATTATGTATTCAAATATTTCTCTACAGGTATCTTCAAACTCTGTGTAAAGCAGCGCATTTGCAAATTCTACATTATCATCACAAATTGCTATAACTAAGTCAGCGAGCTCTTGCAATCTATCTTTATCTTTAATGCCTTCTGATTCAAAAAAATCTTTAATATTACCTTCAATTTTTAGTAATTCACTGTACATATAAACTCCTTATACTCTTTACAAACTATCATTTTGTGGACTAATACAATGTGGTCACCTGGATAAAACGGGGCTTACAAATAGTTTTGACTATACACATAAGCCCCTTATGCATTATTTATACTTAAGCTTCGTGATTTTCATACCAATTTTCTAGACGTTCAATCTGTTCATCTATTTTTTTAATATAGTCATCATACTCATTGTTTTCAGACATAAAATTTCTGTTAAACTTTTTACCAAACTCAAAAGTATTCTTAGTAAGTTGAAAGGCTAATAAAAATAGTTCAGTGTCATCTAGCGCAATCAAATCATTGAGTTTTTCTGGAATCCAAAATTGATTGTCTGAGCAATAAAGATAAAGCGATGCAATTTTGTATAAAGTAATTGGGTAATCTGAAGTGAAAAATAGTCTATGCCACTTACCTGAACTAATTTCAAGACACAATAAAAGCAAACTACCAACAAACTCTATGTCTTGCTCAGTTGGTTTGTTTTCCATAATCCTATCGTATAATTTAAGCAATACACTAACGTCAGTTTTTAATTCTGGAATATAACTTTCATTGCAATTAGCTGATACATATATTTTGCTCAAGTCTTCGTATTTTGCGAGTTGTTCTTTGCACTTGTCAACAAATTCTTTATAATCTTTTTCGGTAATCATGATTGCCTCCTTACGGTCAATCTCAGAGGGTTAAAACTTTTGCAGAGCTGCATTTTTAGCAATAAAACATCTGCTTGGACAATGCAGCAAACCATTTATTTGTAGTTGCGTGAAAGGCTTAAGGTGGCCGTATTAAAAGCGACTTAACATAATTAGGCAATTTTGTCAATCAGACCATAGTCTTTTGCCTCAATAGCTGTTAATTCGTTGTCGCGTTCTGTATCCTTGTGAATCTGTTTAATCGATTTGCCTGTAGCCTCAGAAAGTAACTCTTCAATTTCATCGCGGCATCTGCGCAAATTATTTGCAACAATGTCGATGTCGCTTTGTTGACCGCCAGTGCGCATAATCAAAGGTTGATGAATTAATACCTTACTATGCGGCAAGGCAATGCGCTCGCCTTTTTCACCACAAGCCAAAATTAAAGCCGCGGCACTTGCACACATGCCCACACATACTGTATGAACAGGACAAGAAATAAAATTCATAGTATCAATAATTGCCATTGCATCTTCTGCATCACCGCCAGGACTATCAATATAAAACGAAATTGGCGCTTTGTTGTCTTCAGCCTGCAAATGTAAAAGTTGGGCAATAATTGTACTTGCAACAACAGCATCAATTGGCGCGCACAAAAAGACAACTCTGCTTGATAAAAGCCTACTAAAAATGTCGCTTACTCTTGATACTCCGCCTTCTTTTTCGATTACAGAAGGGATTAATGCTATGTTTTGATAGTTTGTGTTATGTTCACAGTTAATCATTTTAAACTCACTTTCTCTTAAAGATTCTGCCTTAATTTTTTCAAAACTGCTCATATATTCTCCTAACTATTTAGAACTATTAAAACCAATTGTTTTACAACTTTTTCTAAGTTGATCAAGATTAATATTCTTAAAATCTTCGGCAGTTAACTCACACATTTCTTTAACGGTAGGATTTGTGTTCTTTAACAAAAGCCTGTCACTTTGTGCCATTCCAGCAGCTTCAATTACCTTGCGGACAAAACGAGCATTTCCAAAATCACGACTTCCGGATGCATCTTTTATAATTTCTTCTAGTGCCACTTTTGCATCTTTTG
>JAKSUU010000118.1 GCA_024408695.1 Coriobacteriales bacterium
TGAAAACAAAAAGACAATACATTTTGAACAAAAAGCAGAAGAAGGGAAAACTCCTTTATCGGGCGATGGCACATATTCTTTTAACGACAGTCGTAATGAACTAACCGTAATACAAAAAGATAATGCAACAGGACAAGAAACATCTACAATTTTTGTTAAAATATCTAATGATGTAAATGCAAGCCCAAGTGTAGGAGAGATTGAAAATTAACAATAGTGCACCGTGCGGGTTTGAGCGGCAATAAGTTCCGAACCTGGTCAGGACGGGGACGTAGCAGCCATAAGGAAGCCTTGTTGGGCGCTCATTTATTAAAAGACCCACGCAATCAAATTGCTCAATGGATAATTACTTTAGGCCCAATCTGGGTATATACACCACTATTTATCATCATTTTTATCGAAACAGGTTTGGTTGTTACACCATTTTTACCAGGTGATAGTCTTTTATTTTGCGCTGGAATCTTTTGCACAGAAGGTGGCGGCTTAAATTTATGGGCGGTAATCATACTTATGTCTATTGCTGCAATTTTAGGTAATACCTCAAATTATTGGATAGGCAGAAAGCTTGGTGAAGCAATAATCAAAGGTGGAAAAGTAAAAGCTTTAACGCCAGAGCGCATTGATAAAACACAAAAAATGTTTGACAAATTTGGAATGCTGGCTATTTTTTTAACTAGGTTTTTTCCAATAATTAGGACATTTGCACCATTTTTAGCAGGCATGGGTAAAATGCACTTTCCAAAATTTACCTTTTATAATGTACTTGGTGGTATTGTTTGGGTTTGTTTATTCACCTTACTCGGTTATTTTTTTGGCAATGTTCCCATTGTTCAAGAGCATTTTGAATTAGTCATTGTTGGAATAGTTGTTATATCATTTATTCCTACTGTAATTGGGCTTATAAAAGCTAGGTTATCATCAAAAAAGGAAAGTAGCAATAATTCTCAAAATTAACATCAATAAATTTATGAAAACAAATTAATATATTTAATGTAGTTTTTTTAAAGTGTAAAAGTGGCACAATCACTATTCTTAAAATATAGACCAAACACTTTTGACCAAATAGTAGGTCAAAAACATATAGTTTCTGCGCTTAAAGGCGCACTTGCAAGCAACAAAGTCGCTCATACTTACTTGTTTTGTGGACCTCGTGGAACAGGAAAAACTACAAGCGCAAGAATACTTGCAAAATCTATTCTTTGTGAAGATTGCAAAGACGGATTGTGCGATAATACTTGTGAAAATTGCAATTTAGCCAATAAACTTGTTCATCCAGACATATATGAGTTAGATGCTGCATCTCGCACCGGTGTTGATAGTGTGCGCGATGATATTATAAAAAACCTTAATTATGCTCCAGAAAGCGGAAAAGCAAAAATTTACATTATTGACGAAGTTCACATGCTTTCAAAATCTGCATTTAATGCATTGCTCAAAACCTTAGAAGAACCTCCTACACATGTCTATTTTATTTTATGTACTACAGATCCGCAAAAAATCGTGGAGACAGTTTTGTCACGTTGCCAAAGGTTCGACTTTCAAAGACTAGACATAAAGGATATTGTTAAATATCTTAGTTTTATTTGCAAATCCGAGGGTATAAATTATGAAGAAGAAGCTTTATATTTTATTGCTAAATCGTGCAATGGGGGAATGCGCGATGCATGTGTAGCATTAGAAAAAATAGCTACTGCAAATAATGCAAACATCGAGTTAAACGATGCAAAAGTTTCTTTGGGTCAGCTTGATTTAGCTACAATTTATAGCTTCATAGATGCGACATATTCCAAAAAAATGAACATTATTTTTACTAATTTAAACGACATAAACCAAAAGGGTATGGATTTATCTAACTTTGCCTACGAACTTTGCAGGCAAGTTAAAAATATTTATGTATATAAAATGACTCAAAATAAAAATATTATTGAAGCCGTTTCAGATAGCGACATTCAATATATTGAAGAGTTGTCGCAAAAAATTGATGCTGCGTTTTTATATAGAGCGATTTCACTTCTTGCGGAATACTTAAAAAATTTGAATTGTTATGAAGATAAATATTTAATGTTAGAAATTTGCATTACAAAAATTTGTAATCCTCAAACGCAAAAAGACTTTAAGGCTATTGACCAAAGATTATCGCTTTTAGAGAATGCCCTTATCAAGAATCAAACTTCTAATTTAACTAGCAATATAGAATCAAACGATAACGAAAGTTTAACTAATAAGGAAAATATTCAAAGCATCAATGCCGAATCTATTGAAATTAGCAAAGAAACAGACGCACAAACTACAAGTGAAGCAAATAATAATGATAGTAAAGACGAACAAATAGATAATTTAGACCAAATTGAAAGTTTACCTGCAAAAGATGACAACGACAAACTTGATGTTTTGGAAGATAAAGAGGAACAAATTGACACTCAAATTCAAGATCCTACAGCAAAAATACCTTTAACTGGTATGACAAACACACGATTATTTGTAGCTGTTAAATCTAAGATTGGCCAAAAAGATGATTCTTTGATTGCCCTTCTAGAAGATGCGAACCTTGAAAATGATGAACAATATTTTTATTTAGTTTTTCCAGATGAACTTACTTTTTCGATGGATCTATGCAATGCTGCTGATAATTTTAAAGAAATTGCTTTGGCATTTGAGTCTGTATTATCAACAAAAGCTAAAATTAAATGTATTTCAAGTTCTGATTTCAAAAAAATTAAAACACCTAGTAGCAATGTGACTTCTAATAATAAACATAATGAGGGTGTGCCAGAGTTAGATAAAAGCGAATTCAACAATCAAAACAATGATGATACTAAACAACATTCAATTGCTGATAAAAATGACTCCCTGAATAACGATGAATATTTTGATAGCTATGTAAACGACGACTATTACAGCTATTCAGACGTATCAGTAGAATCTGAGAGTTCAGATACACACGCATCAAATAATCAATTTGCAGCTGATGAAATAAAAAATAATTCGGTTACTGAAGCCCCTGTACAAACTAACGGCTCAAATTTTTCCGATAGTACTAGCACACAAAACAACGATCTTTCAAACAACGAGACAGATGAAGTATTAGAAAGTTTAAAATTTTGGGGTGAAGATATAAAAATAGAAGAAATTCCAAATAAGGATAACTGATTGCGAGGAAATTATGAACATGAATCCACAGCAAATGATGAAACAAGCACGCAAAATGCAAAAACAAATGGAAGAAATCCAAGAACAACTAAAAGAACAAACTGTTAGTGCAAGTGCGGGCGGAGGCGCAGTTAAAGCCGTTGCAAGTTGCGATGGGAAGCTAGAATCTGTTACAATTGACCCAGACATTGTAGATTTAGATGATCTTGACATGTTGCAAGATTTAATTCTTGCAGCAAGCAACGAGGCTCTAAGACAAGCTCATGAAATTTCAGACGAAAAAATGAATTCTGTAACAGGTGGAATGAATATTCCTGGATTGTTGTAATTGTTTTTAATTAATATTCATGGCTCAAATAGAATACATAGATAAAATGCTCGAGGAGCTACAAAAGCTTCCTGGTATTGGCCCAAAATCTGCGCAAAGAATTCTTCATTTTTTGCTAACAAATCCTAGTTATAACCCGAATGATTTAATTAAGGCCATTTCAGACATAAAATCACACATTAAAATGTGCGAAAATTGCCATAACTATTCTACAAGTACAATCTGCGAAATTTGCGCTGATGACAAACGTAATAAAAAAATTGTATGTGTTGTAAGCGAACCCAAAGATATTGAATCTATCGAAAAAACAGGATCTTATGATGGTATTTATCATGTTCTGGGAGGAAATATTAATCCAATTGATGCCGTTTATCCAAAAGATTTGCATATAGATGACCTTGTTGAACGTGTTAAAACTGAAAATTTTGATGAAGTCTTAATTGCAACAGATCCAAATTTAGAGGGGGATAATACAGCACTTTATATTTATAATCTCATTCAAAATTTCGATTGTGAGGTTACAAGAATTGCATCAGGTTTGCCAGTTGGTGGTGAACTTGAATTCGCAGACGAAGTAACACTTTCGCGCTCATTAACAAATAGAACCAAACTCTCAGCTACCTAAGTATTATCTATTTAATCTTTTACATTATAAATAAAACTTAATAAAAACAAGCCAGCATATCTTTGTGCGTTAAGCTAAGAAATTATTGCAAAAAATATTGATTTTTCAACTAGGACTTAGTATAATAAAAGATTAAAACAATAATATACTTACTAGAATTATTTTTTTTTTTTTTTTTTTTTTTTTTTGTTTATTGTTATTATTTACAATTTTGACATATATTAGACTCAACTTGTAAA
>JAKSUU010000119.1 GCA_024408695.1 Coriobacteriales bacterium
ATTTGCTGACTTTGCCTTTTGTAGGTTCGCATGAAATTACATTTGTTTTAACTGATGGATCTGTCACTACTCACTTTACCAATTATAAAATATATGAATTCATTCAAGGTGAAGATCTTGAAATTGACCTTGAAGATGAAGAAAATGCTATTTTTGAAGTTGATTGTGATTATTCAAAATTTGCAAATCAAGTTACTGTTGAGGGCGAAGAACTTGATTCGAGCTGCTATACATCAAGACCCGGATCTACAATAGTTGAACTTTATTATGATTATTTAAAAACGCTTGAAGCAGACGAGGACTACGACATAACCATTTATTTTGATGATGGCATTGCTAAAACTGAATTTGAAATTGATGATATTGATGATGACGAAGTAATTGAATATAAGGAAACTCCTGTTAAGTTGAGTGGTACCCCAACCAAAACCGGCGACAACCCATTTGCAGACTTTTTCCGATTTTTTATATTTTGGAATTATCTATACATAAATTAGATAAGAATTTGTTTTATGTAGGTATCAATTTAGTTTGTGTTTAATGATATAGTGTTATAATTAATTAACGTAAAGGGGGATTAAATGTTTAAGGATAATCAAAAATCATTAATTAAAATTCTTGTTACTGCTATTATGGTGCTTGCTCTTGCACTTGGTTTATGTGCCTGTGGTGTTAGCATTTCAACCGATGATAACAAAAATAAACAAGACACACAACAAAATTCACAACAAAATAATTCTGCGCAACAAAGTGCGCCAGCAAACAATCAGCAAAGTACAAAAATTAGTATGGATGAGGCAAAAGCAATTGCAACTAAAGATGCTGGTTATGATGTTTCTGGTGTTACTTTTGTAAAACAAGAACAAGATTTTGATGATGGCATTCAAAAGTTCGAAATTGAATTTGTTGTTGGCACTACAAAATTTGAATATGACGTTGATGCAAATTCTGGTCAAATTATCAAACGTGAACGTGAAAGCGTTTACGATGATTAATATTAATTTCCAACTATTTGTGAGTGTTTAAAACGCATTTTTGAATTCAAACATTTCTAAAAATTTAAATTGTATTTCAGCTTCAAGTTTGCTTGATTTTTGGTATTTGTTTCACGAAAGCGATTCAGAACACATTGCATTAAGTGATGCAAATGCCGTCTTAACTCGAGCTCAGGTTGAAAAACAATCAGGCAAAATATATTCTTATCTAAAAACGCAAAACATCGGCAAAGAAGATTTTGTTTTTATTAACCTTTCTAGAGGAGTTTTACCATTTATAGCAGCGCTTGGCATAATAAAAGCAGGTGCTGCATTTGTTATATTTGAAGCCGATCAACCTGCTGAACGTGCTGAGCAAATTGTAAAAGATTGTAAATGCAAACTAATTTTAACCGATGAGCTCATTTCTCAAATTCTTGTGAATGAACCATATATCAAGGGATTTGAAGTGGCAGATGTTCACGATGCCGCTTACGCAGTTTACACATCCGGCACTACAGGTGCACCAAAAGGCGTAATTCACGAGCGTGGCAATATTGAATTTGCTAAGCTTTCACATGAAGACAGAGGCAAACTTTACGAGAATGAAGACACAAGATTTGGCGTTATTATCCCTTTAAATTTTGTTGCGACAAATCTTATATTTACTATATGGGTCTATTCAGGGGCTGCACTTTTTATTCCAAATTATAATATCGTTAAAAACCCTCACGAACTTGCGGATTACCTTCAAGAAAACAACATTAACGAAACATTTATGCCTCCTTCTATGCTGCGAGTTTTAATTAAACACCTTCCACCTGTTCTTGAATGCATTATTACAGGTAGCGCACCCGCTGATGGTATCGATGGCTCAAAGCACTACATCAAAAATCTATATATGTCAAGCGAGTCTGGCTTTGTCATTGCAAAACATAAAATTGGCGTACCTGCTTCGCCTTGCCCTGTTGGTAAAGGCAATCAATGTGTATCTTATCGCATTGCAAAAACCGGAGAGATCGAAGTTCAACTCCCTTTTACAAGAGGCTACCTTGATAATTCATTGACAAAAGAAACTTATGTTGGGGACGGATTTTATCGCACAGGAGATCTCGCCGAATTTGACAAGGACAAAAACCTTATTTTGCGAGGTAGAACATCAGACATGATAAAAATCGACGGCAACCGTATTGAACCTGCCGAGATTGAGTCCACTTTTTACACTATCACCAATATTAAATGTGTGGCTAAGGGTTTTGAAGATGCAGATGATTCATTTATCGCACTTTACTATGCCAGCGATAGCGAAATTGACACTGAAAGTGTCCATACGCAAATGGCAAACAAACTTCCTTATTACATGATTCCATCACATTTTATAAAAATAGATAAAATTCCGCTTACTCAGGTTGGAAAAGTTGATAGAAAAGCCCTTCCAAAACCTGTTGCGACACACACAGCGTATGTTGCTCCTTCCACCAAACTAGAATGCCAATTTTGCAATATAGCTCAAGATGTCTTGCAAATAAAACGCATTGGGATAAATGATGATTTTTTTGAACTTGGAGGACGTTCCATAGACGTTATCGAAATGATAGCAAAACTTAATATAGCAGGTTTAGACGCAGAACACTTTTATCGCGGGCGAAAAATAGCCAAAATTATTGAATTGTATGAAATCGACTTCAACGCAGGCATTATGACGGAAGAAGAAAAAGAACTTGAAGGCAGAAAAAATCCTCAGCCTATGCCTTTTACCGCAAGCTTTCTTTATTGGGAACGTGTGGCAGCACCTGGTTCGACAGCACTTAATTTGTCACGCGCTTTTCGCTTAAAAAAGACTGTTAACCTTAAAAAACTTTGCGATGCCTTTAATACTTATATGGATTCTTCTTCTATGTTCAAAACAACGTGTTTTCTGGGAAAAGACAAACAGCCACGTTTTAAGTATTCCCCAGAACTTTTTAAACCTATTGAAATTGAAGAAGTGAGCGAAGAAGAAATTGACAAGCTTCGCAAAACTTTTGTCCAGCCTTTTGATGCAAATGACAAACTTTTTTATAGAATTCGTATCTTAAAAACAAATAGGTGCGGATATCTTTTTTATGACATGCATCATATTATTACTGATGGCGAAGGACAAGCTCTGCTCTTTCAAGATATTGTTGATTTATATCTTGATAGGCAAGCTAAAAAAAGCAATTTTTTTGCATGGCTGTATGAAGAAAATAATTTTGCACAATCTAAAAATTACCAAATGCTTTTAGAACAGGCAAATTTGCATGCTCAACAATTTGATTGGTCAATGAATGTATTTGACAATAATGTTAATCCCATAAATTTTTATGACTTTTATGAAACTGGTATATCTCTAAATGCATTAAATAAATATCTTGACTTTCATAAAATCTCTCGAGGAATACTTTTTTTTTCTGCTATGCTGCTCGAAAATGCTCACTTTACTGGTAGTTTAGAGGTTTTTACCGAATTTATGTATTCAGGACGAATAGGCATAGACAATCACGCAGGTGTTAGAGCAAAAACCTTAACGCCGATTATCAACTTAGAAAATGTTACAACTATAACACAACTATATAGCTTAGTCAAAAAAACCCTTGAAAGCGCTGTAAGTGTATCAGCAACTTATTTTATTTCACCTGATTCAAGAAACAAAGCGTTTGCACTCGATGATCTTGGTGATATTGAAGAAATTCCACTCGCAGCAAAAATGTTTTTTGAACAAATTAAACTAGAACGCCCGTATGATAGTGTAAAAGCAGAAGCGCAGGCTGAGCCTGTAAAACTTATATGTCTTGTTAATCAAGGCAAAAAACTTAATATAAGGATTCGACTTTCTCATGCATTCATCACACAAGAAAACTGCAAGGCTTATGTTAAAGGTTTTATTGAGTGCCTAAAGCGTCTTTTATCGGAAGATGAATCCATCATTGCAGAATGTAAACAACTTAATTAACGATTTACAGGTTTATGGCCCT
Organism: Coriobacteriales bacterium; assembly: GCA_024408695.1. GTDB lineage: Bacteria > Actinomycetota > Coriobacteriia > Coriobacteriales > QAMH01 > JAKSUU01. The sequence goes on from JAKSUU010000119.1 coordinate 3,971, forward strand.
GTACATCATTAAATTATGTTTAATAAATCAAATAAAAAGCCAAGAAATTCATCACCAGTTGATGAGGCTCCAGATTTACCGGCTGGCTCATCGATTGGCTCAACTGGTTCTTCTTGGCCTGCAATGAAAAATGATCGTACAGTTCCAATAGTCTGCATTCAAATTTGGATAAATGATTCCTTCCACGTATGAATTTACGAATACGGACCAGATCCTTGTTATGTCTTAGTATCTCTTCCTCCATATGAAACACTCTACGTTCCTGCTGTCTTGGAAGATACATTTTTTGCTGAATTTGCACCAAAGCAATGATAGCTTTC
>JAKSUU010000012.1 GCA_024408695.1 Coriobacteriales bacterium
CATACTTAACTGTAACAAAATCATCAACATTTACACCGCCATAAATAAGATAACCAAATGTAGGCTCTTCTTGGCCTTCTTCTTTGCCCTCATCAATAACAGCTCTAGTGGCGTCTACCTGCGTTGAATTATACTTAGTACCATTGCCCCCAATCAAATTTGAACAATCGGTAAACATATTATCAGCAGAAAAGCCAGTCAAACTTTGATCAACAGCCCATTTATCGCTTACATAAATTTTAGTTAAGTTGTTATCTGATTTAAACATTTCGGCATAATTATAAACATTTGTTGTATCAAAACTGCTAAGGTCAAGATTAAGAACTAGAGGTAAGTTTGCAAACATGCCTTCCATTTGCATTGCACTTTGAGTATCAAAATTGCGGACATCAATTTGTGGTAACGCACTTGCGCCGTCAAACATATGGTTAAAGTTTTCAACTTTTGCTGTATCGAAATTAGAGACATCAATTTCATTAACACCACTAAGACCTTGGAACATAGATTCAAGATTTGTAGCTTTTATAGTGCTGATGCCGGTTAAATCAATGCTAGTAAAAGATGAACAATTTTTAAACATAAAACTGAAATCTTCAACCATAGATGTTTTGAACTGTGCTGATTTAGTAATAGAAGTCAAACTTGTACAATCACTAAACATTCCACTTAATGAAGTTGCTTTTGCTGTATCGAATTTGGTCAAATCTAAACTGGTAAATCCTGAATTAGCAAAAATATAATTAAATGTTTTAACATTGTTAGTATACAAGTAGCGCAAATTTGTAATTTCGGAAACATTTGTTAAACCCTCAAAGAAATAATCAAGATATTCTAAACTAGTAAATTGACTAAACTTGTATGTAATCTCAACACTTTCAATTTCACTTAAATGCTCTTTCCAAGGAATTGTATCAGCAGAAAATGGGACAACATTATCATCGATGTCATAAATAATTACATCAAATGTTTCTAATGGAGAAGAATAAATAATGTTATCATAGACAAACTTCAAAGACTTGTCTGACGGATTATACACTGCCTTAGCTGTTTTTGTGTCTTCTCCATAATTTGCAGTAAGGGTAATGTTTTGCTGAAGATTAGACGTAATAAAGATATCTTCTGTTGCATAATGCTCAAAAGGATCAACTGGTGTTGGTGTTGGTGTTGGTGTTGGTGTTGGTGTTGGAGGCACAGGACAAGTCCATTCTTTGAAATAACCTGCATCACCAGCAGAATCCACACGAGGATCTGCAATTTGATTTGCACGGTCGTCTGCAATTGAACCTTGGACAGTTATGCCTTCCCCAAGTTTTACTTGTTGTTCGTAAGCTGCATTTAATCCCACCGGAATTTTGCCGTTAACAAGGTTATACTTTAATGTTGCAAATGGAGTTGCTGGATTAGTAAAATCTGAAACATGTTCGGTAACCCATTTACCTCCATAAGTTAAATAACCCTCTTGAGGAACTTGGGTTGAAGGATCGCCAGAAGGCAAATATGTAATATGAATACAGTCTTGAATGGCTCGGCTTTTGTCTACAATAGACGAATTATACTTTGTACCATTACCACCTTGCAAAACTGGACATCCATCAAACATAGCATTTGACGAAGAAATTTTGGAATTGTCCCAATTGTCACTAACGTAAATGTGAATAAGCGAAGAGCAAGACTTGAACATTTCGTTAGCAGTGAAATTGTTTTCGAAAGCAAAGTTCGACAAATCCAAACTTTCAATTTTGCTAGAACCAGAAATAAAATTATCAAAATTAGTAACCCTTTTTGTATCGAAACTTGAAAGATTGACAACCTTAATATTGGCACAATCATTAAACATACCTTGCATAGTAGTAACAGAACTTGTATCAAAGTTGCTAAGGTCTAAGCTCACACCATCTTTTCCATTATTATTTAAGATTTTACAACCGTTAAACATATTAGACATATCTGTGACTGTTGTAGTTTTGAGATTTTTCAAATCTAGAGTAGCCAAATTAGAACAACCAGCAAACATGCTGGCAGTCGTTGCGATTTCATTTTCTGAGAAGCTACTTAAATCAAGTTTTGGCAACTTTGAACAATTGCTAAACATCATCTTAGTCGTTTGTGCTTTAATAGCCACAAACCCACCCGTTACAGCTTTTTGTTTATCATAGGTAGCAGGGGCTAAATTGATGCTTGTGATACTTAAACAATTATTAAACATATTTTGAAAATTCTCAACTTTTAAAGTTGAAAATTTACTTAAATCAACAGAATTTAAACTCTTGCAATTTTCAAACATAGACTCCATATTGGTAGCTATAGAATTTTCAGTTAAAGCCAAACTGAGTCTTGAAACAAGACTACAATCTCTGAACATAAATGAAAAATCGGTAACTTTATCTACATTGAGATTTTCTACACCTAAAATCTTTCCTGCAATTGACATCCCATCGAAATAATGGGAGAGCGATTCTAACTTGGTATAACTCAACATGGAACTTTCAACATTAACGCTTAAACGTTTATAAAATGGACTTGCTGCATATTCTTTAATAGGTTCGGTCCAAGCTTGACCATCACCAGATGAAATAACACCTGTGTCAATTGGATAAACATCGTAAGCAGACGAAGAATATGAATAATTGTTGTATACAAAGTTCAAAACTGGACCTTCATCCCCTGCAGGTAATTTATATACGGCTTTTGCAGAATAATAAATAGCATAAAGTGTTGTATTTTTATCAAGATTAAATTTGTCGCCAGGAGCAAAACTTTGGCCTGTTCCATCTTTTTCTGTGTTCCAATGGCTAAACTTTACATAAGCTTTTGAATCGGTAAGTGTTGCCGTAATTGGAATTTGATAATCTTGTTTTTCTGTTTTTTCAAATGGTGCAGGAACGTCAGAAATTTGAGAACGAACTGGAAAGTACTCTGAATTAGCATCATATTTAACCTCATACTTTTTTGGAACTAATAGGTTTATATCTGCATAAGATTCGAAATAGTTTGGAGTTTCACTAACTTTAACAACGATTCTTGGATTGCCAGTACTTTGAGCAACAACCTTAAACCTTGCCATATTTGGTGTATCACCTGGTTCTGGATCAAGCGGTACAATATTAGCAACTGGAGCGTCTGAACAAAACGCCGAAATTTCACTTACATCAGCATTAACTTTTACAGTAAACTCAGCCTGTTCTGAAGGCAAAACAGTAATAGAATCAACAACTCTATCATTTTGATAAAAAGTAAAATCAGGCTTAGATAATGAAGCCTGGTAAATTGAAAACAATCCATAGTTATAGTTTGACGAATCGGGTGGCAAAGGAGGCAAATTGCTTGCACTATATGTTTTAGGTACAGCTAGAACATAATAGTTACCCGCATTAGTTGGTGGAGTGTCCCATGTATCTACAGGATAATTTTCAAAGTCATCATTATTAGAATAAACAAGGTTAAAATCATCGGTTGAGACGCTCTTGCCATCAGAAAGCACAGTGATTTTTCCTGCATAGGGTTTGCCAGTGTAATCACAATCTTCCCCCCAAACATCAACTTTGTTAAAATCTATTGAATTTTCTTGGGTTTTAACGGCAATTTCAATGGTCTTTGCCTTATAATTTTTACTTTCGGCAGCACTCAAAACGATATTTGCATTTCCTTCTTGTGTACCTGGTGTGAAAGTTAAAATTAAATTACCGTCTTTATATGAAGATGTAACAATCTGATCAGATTCAGAACTAGTTGTAATTTTGCCATCAGTATCTTTATCAACTTTAGCTGTAACTGAGCGAGTACCACCCAATGCCAATGAATAGCTACCTTCATCGTATAGCGAAGGAATATCTAAGAATGGATCTGCTTTATCGATTTCATAGGGAATTGTCATTTTACCAGTATATTTTCCAGTTCCCACTGCAGTTAACTTTTGAGTACCAGCATCAATGTTATTATAATTCTTAACAGTAGAAACAGTAAAATCGTTTCCCGAGCCCTGAACTAGCGGAATACCATAATCACCAGTAAGTTTATTTTGAAGCAAGGAAGCATTTTTAGATTGATCCACACCTTTTTCATAAGTAGGACTATTTATGGTTCCAAGTTTAACATGATTATAGCAACTCTCAATAGCGGTCTTAACCTTGTCTGAAACAGAAGTTGTTCCACCTAAAACATAATTTGTTTTAGTTAAATCGGCTCCATTTGAAGGGTTTTTTTGATTTTTTACTATATCTTGAATTAAACCATATGAAGAAGAATCGCTACTTGTAAGTAAAATTGCAGTATTGTTTAAACCACAAAGTGAAGAGGCTGCAAGAGCATCTGGAAAATCGTCACCACGTGCAACTGCAAAATTATCATAATTCATATTCTCATAATTTACAGCACGATCTGCAATAGCAATTGCAGTAGCATAACGATTAGGACCAGCTAATCTAACAGGTGCGTTACCATCAATTGGATTTTCTGCAGTTGCAATTACGTTTGCAGTATAATCAGAAACTGAAACAGAAGAACCCAAAATATAACAATCTTTAAATTTATCTTGGGAAACTAAAATATTAACAATTTCATCGGAAATATCGCCATCACCGTTTGTTAGAATGATAGGGTATCCTTTTGCATAAGACATTGATGAAGAAGCCAAAGCGTCAGGGAATTTTGAACCATTTGTAACGATAAACTTATTACTCCAGCCCGAACCAAGGTTACGACCATATTTGTAAACTTCAAGAGCAGTATTGACACGACCGTTACCCGCAATTCTTACAACTTTTTGTGTATAATCAAGACGATCTACTTGATTAAAAATGCCTTGGCTGACTGCGGTAGTACCACCGATTACATATACTGTAGAGGGAGAAATATCATTTATAGCTTTTAAAGAACTTGAATCGAGAGTGCTATCTGTTCCTCTTGTAGTAACAATAACACCATTAACTAGACCTGCGAGACCAGCAGCCGATAAAGCATCAGGAAAATCTATACCCGTACACAGAATAACTGGTTTTCCTTTGCATATGGAGTTGCTACCATTGTATTCGCTTCCATCGTTTGTAATGGAAATAGCTTCTTTAACAATTTCGTACATAGTAGCATATCTACCAGAACCCGAGAGCCTTTTCATAGCCTTGGTGATGTATCCCGTATCTTCAGCGGTCAGGGTTGCAGTTAAATCGCTAAGCAACAACTGATCTGAGCCTGTTATTCGCATACCAGGTTCTGTAACACTTGATTCATCACCTCCGTTCGAGCTGCTAACAGCATCTAAATTCTCACTCGATGCGTTTTGCGATGCAGCAAACGCAACAAAGGCGAATGCACAACTCAACAAAGTTGCTATCGCACAGACCAATAAAACTTTAGATAACTTTTTCCTTAACATGATATCTCCCTCTAATAATCAAAATTAAGGTGTATATATTATATATAATTATAAGAAATAAGGCAAAACGATTGTAACCGCAGGTCAGAAGCCAATTATTTACTTTGAAAATTTTATGATTTTTTTAGCGAATTTTAAGCAAAATTTTGGTAAAAATTCGAAATTTACTTAAATTTGAGAATTAGAAATATTTTCAAATAAACAAATTTTGTTATGATACAAATTTTTGGTCTATATGATAGTATTGTTTTGAAAATTAATCGATTGATTTTAAAGACTCAACCATGTTTATTTTATTTAGTTTGAAGCCCATAAAAAACAAAACGATTAAAGTAAAGATGATTGTTAAAACAAAAGAAATTACATAACTTAAGAGATGTATTTCGCGCCCAAACATAACTACGTCAACTTCAGCTGTAGTTATTACAAAACCTTCTAGGAAAAATCCAAAGATAAGACCAAGCAAAGCACCAATTATTGCTAAAATAATTACCTCTCTAAATATGTAATTTTTTAGCTCCCTTTTTCTGAACCCAAGCACTTTTAGAGTAGCAATTTCACGTACCCGCTCTGTTATATTTATGTTAATTAAATTGTATAAAACAATGAAAGCTAATAGCGCGGCAGACACAACAAGAACTACTACAACAAGGTTAACGCTTCTGAGCGATTCTTTATAAAGAGTAATTATTTGGTCTGTATAAGTAATCGTTTTTACAGAATCTACATTATGCATAACACTATCCATATCGTCTTGAAGATAGTTCTGAGTGTTTCTATTTATAAAAAATGTATTAGCGTAATAGTTTTTTCCTGTTATTTTTTCGTAAGCATCACTACCCATATAAATGTAATGTTGCACATAATTTTCGGCAATATCATCTGCCTCAATATCATAAGTGACAGCGGTTTTATTGCCTTTATCATCGAGTTCTGCAATCTGAAAACCTTGTTTTGCCTTAATATTTAGTTGAGTAGCAAGCTTTTCTGTGATTACAACACTATCTTTATTAAAATCAATGGTTTCATGCCCTAGCCTATGCCTTAAAGTGATAAATTCCTTAAATTTGTCAACATCCTCTACAACGCGAATTTCAAATCTTAAGTCATCGTTGCTGTCTGAAAATGCCATCATGCTTTTTGTATACAAATTTGTATACCCAGAAAAATATTCGTTTTTATTAAGCTCGTTTTCTATTTGCGAAACATCTGACGAATGAGCATCGTCATCATATGTCAAGGTAGTATTATAATGTGTTAGATCAGTAAACTGAACATCTATAATATCATTAATAGAATTGCTAAGACCCAGGCCTACAAGCAAAAGCCCTGTGCATCCTGTAATACCAATAACGGTCATAAAAAAGCGTTTTTTATCTAAGAATATATTTCTGAATGTAACTTTATGTAAAAAAGAAAGTCTGGTCCAAATAGGCTTAATATGCTCTAAAACAATACGTTTTCCGGGCTTGGGGGCCGTTGGCAACATAAGAGTCGCCGCAGGTGTTCTAAGAGTTTTACGAGCAACCAAATAGCTTGTTAACAAAGTTATAGCAACACCAACACCACCCGAAAGCAAAACTGATAGCCAGTCTATAGGAAGCAAAAATGGCGGTATATCGATGAAATAAATAATCGCATAAGCATACATAACAATAAAAGGCAAAACTTGAGATAAGATTGCAATTCCAAATGCAGCGCCTAAAACCGATGCTATACCTGCATATATTAAATAGCGATTAGTGATTCTACGACGAGAATATCCAAGAGCCTTAAATGTGCCAATGAGTTGTCGTTGCTCTTCTATCATACGTGTCATTGTGGTTAGAGCAACAAGAGCAGCAACTAAAAAGAAAATTAAAGGAAAAATGCGCGCAATGCTGTCGATGCGAGATGCATCCATGTCATAACTTTTTACACCATAAGTTTCTTCGCGCGTTAATGTAATCCATTCTGCATTTTCTATTTCATTAATTTTTTCTTGTGCTTTGTCAATTTCTTTTTGCGCATCTGCAAATTGAGAATCTGCCTTAGCTTTTCCGCTTTGATAATCACTAAGACCACTATTGTAGGAATTTTGGCCTTCTTGCAACTCGCGAGTTTTTTCATCTAAAGTAGCATAGGTCTCTTCTTTTTGAGCATCAAGCTCAGCTTGTTTAGTATCTAAAGCGGCTAAGGTTTGTTTGCAAGTTTCAACTTTTATATACCACTGAATACGCTCATCATCTGGTAAAGTGCTAGGATCAATTTTCAAAAGTTCGTCTAGTGCACTTTGAGTTTGCATTCTTGTAGAATCTATTTGAGTTTGAGCACTAGCAAATTGCTCGTCGGCTTGTATTCTAGCCGCCTCAAGTTCATTTTTACCGTTATCAAGAGTAAGTTTAGATGCATCTAGGATGCTTTTAGCATCATTTAATTTTGAATATGCAGATAATTTTTCGTCATTAAATTTTTGAAGGTTTTCATCAAGCTCTTTTTGTGCATCGTCCTTTAATTTTTGAGTGCGCATTTTTTGACGAGTTTCGGCAAGTTTGCTCACATCATCTTTAACGCCTGCAACATAATCCAAATATTCTTTAGACATATTCTGAAAATTCTTTGGGTTTTCTAATCTTAAATACAAATCTGTAATTGTTACATTATCAACAAAGGCACTTGGTAAAACATAAATATACTGATCGAGGTCGCCCGAGCCTAAAGAAGTCGTACCAAGCGAAGACGCACAACAATAAAATGATGATGAGATTTTTCCACATACTGTATATTCTGTTTGAGTCAACCAATCATCTAAATCATCAGTTGTGTTTTGAACAACAATTTTGTCTCCTATCTTTACATTCGTAGTTTCTTTAAGATCATAAGAAATTAAACATTCATTGTTTGCTGTCGGCCAATTTCCCTCTTTGAGAACCAGCTGATTAATACTATTGCCACCCAAAGAATCAACATCGTTTTCATATTGTGGATTTGTATCTTTATCGCAAATTGTTTCTACCTTATATCCTGTATCGCTTGAGCTATCACTAGTTTTAAGCACGGTTCTATCTTGCAAACTATGAATTCTTGTGGATAAAGTTTTATCTCCCGTGTTAACCATTGCGTCATAAGAATATGACTCACTTGCACTTTTTACACCTTCAATTTTAATAACTTCATCTAAATCATCTTCACTAAACCCAAGAGTAGAAACAATGCGCATGTCCATCAAATTAGTTTTATTGAAGTATTCATCGGATGCATAACGCATGTCTATGCCACTCATTAAAAGACCAGCAAAAAATCCGCACCCCAGGGCAACAATGGCAAATAAAGCAAAAAAGCGCCTTTTTGAGCCCGAAATTGTTTTTAACAGTTCTTTAAAGAAAAGATTTTTCATGCCTTAAACTTTCGAAAATTACCATTCAATTATATCGGCAGATTCTGGGTTGTCGTTTAAAACAACATCAACAACCAAACCTTCTCTAATTTTAATTACACGATTCGCAATGCGCGCAAAAGCAGAATTATGGGTGATAATGACGACAGTCTTTTTTTGTTCCGTACAAGTTTGCTCTAAAAGCTTTAAGATAGCCTTACCAGTTTTATAATCTAGAGCACCTGTAGGCTCATCGCAGAGCAAAAGTTTTGGATTTTTTGCAAGAGCTCTTGCTATAGCAACTCTTTGTTGTTCACCACCCGAAAGCTGAGATGGAAAATTATCTTTTCGATCTTGCAAGCTTACGTTTTTTAGAGCCTCGATTGCAGGCATGGGGTCATCGCAAATTTGAGATGCAAGTTCAACATTTTCTAAAGCTGTTAAATTTTGAACAAGATTATAAAACTGAAATACAAAGCCAATATCAAAACGTCGATAATCTGTTAATTGCGCTTCATTAAACTTTGTAATATCTGTGCCATCAATTAAAATCGTGCCTGATGTAACGGTGTCCATACCGCCAAGCATGTTGAGCAAAGTAGTTTTGCCAGAACCAGATGGGCCAACAATAACAACAAGTTCGCCTTCTTCTATCTTAAAATTAAAGCCGGCAGCAGCTGCGACCTCAACCTCGCCCATTTTATAAATCTTTTTTACATCTTTAAATTCGACAAGAGCCATAATGCCTCACTTAAAAACAATTGCGTAAGCAAATCTTTGATACTTTTAATTATAGAATAAAAAAGCCCCGTCAAAGCGGGGCTTTAAGCATACAAAAAATATTCAAACTAAACTAGAACGTGAACTTTTCTTTTTTTGCCTCTTGTGTAACTTACAATGCCATCTTTAAGTGCAAATAATGTGTCGTCTTTGCCACGACCCACATTTTCACCTGGATGAAAATGCGTACCACGTTGGCGAACTAAAATTTCGCCAGTATGAACACTCTGACCAGCAAATCTTTTACAACCTAAACGCTGTGCATTTGAATCGCGTCCATTTCTTGATGAACCTAAACCTTTTTTATGTGCCATGAGCTTACCTCCTTAAAAAATCTAAAATTAGCCCTTATTGATAAGTTCAATAATTTCTGCTTTGCGTGCACCAGATGGAATACTTATACCTTTTTCTTTTGCAAGGTCTTTAAGCTGAGCAACTGTAAGTTTGCTAATATCTTCAGATTTTGCTTCTTCTTTATTATCTGCAGCTTTATCTTCTTTTTTATCTGTTGTCTTAACATCTTTAGTTTCTTTAACTTCTGGTTTTTTAGTTTCTTCTTTGTCTTCTTCTTTTTTAGCAGGTTTTTTAATTTCAGCTTTTTTGCCTGCAATTTCATCAATAAGAATAGTTGTTAGCTGTTGTCTGTGGCCATTTTTCTTTTTATAGCGTTTACGTTTTTTGAACTTAAATACTATAAGTTTTTCGCCCTTTGTTTGTTCAACAACAGTTGCTTTTACAGCAAGTTTTTCAAGCTCACTAGCATCTGTGATGACATTTTTGTCATCATTAATTAATAATGTTTCTAGCGTAACGCTATCACCATCTTTAGCGTTTAACTTTTCAACATTTAATTTTTCACCAAGTTCAACTTTATATTGCTTTGAACCTGTTCTAACTACTGCGTACATCGTAAGCCTTTCGTATCAAATTTTTGTGCTTTTACACATAGAACATATAATTATAACAAAAAATAATATTAAGTTACAAATAAAGAAAAAAATTTAATCTGGCAATGCATCCAAAGAAACTCTATCAAGAGCTTTAACGCAATCGTAATAGTCTAAATGAGAACCCATCAAACTTATAATTTCTTTAATGTAAATGTCGGGGCGAAGACTTCCGTCGGCAAAACTTTGCGTTATAAAGGTAAGCACATCATTATTCTTTTCATTTAATATATATAAACGTTTAACAATATGTTTATGCAAATCAACCTGCTTTGGTTTTTTATTTTTACGTTCAATATTAATAAAACCGACCTTATAAAGCTCATTTTCGGCCTTTAAAAAATCTTTAACATTACAATTTTGCAATACCAACTGCCAGGTGCTAAGAACAAATTTTTCATCGAGTGCCAAATCTTTTATATCAACATAAAAACAATCTATGATAGGCAACTGATCAAGAGCGCAAGCTTGCAGATTTTGTAAGGCTAAGTTTTCGTCTACATAGGATGTTAAAAACACATCAACAAATTCGGCTTGCGCCCCAACGCCAGTTGGAAGCGCTGAACAAAAACTGAGTTTCATATGCGGACTAAATCCACAACTTATATCAAAAGGCAAATTTGCTCGACGAATAACACGCTCAAGTGCTTGCACTGTTTCTTTATGAGATAAATATACCAACCGGCCAAGTATAGAAAACTTAATCCTGAGTCTAAAATTTGCCTGTATGTTTCTTAAATTTTCACTCATAAAATCACTACAAGTTTGTTTTCACACGTTTACCTTTATCAATACACAGCTTGGCATTTAAATTTTGGCATGCACCGCAGTTAGTACAATTGTCAAATGTACAATCCGCTGTAGTTAGACACTGTTGTGCCTTATAAAATTCATCTACTAAAAACTTTTTATCTAATGCACTGCTTATAAAATCCCAAGGTAATTCTTTTTCTATGTCATATGATGCATAGGCAAAATCACTAAGCAAAATATTACATTCTTTTTGAGCAGTTTCCCAGGCCTCAGCATTAAATTGATCGCTCCAGGCATCAAATCTTGCACCGTTTTTCCAAGCCTTATAAACAAGGTCAAACACGCTTTGGTCTGCACGCGCAATACAAGCTTCAATTAAGGATGTTCTATTTTCATGATAGTGAAAATCAATGCGTTTGTCTTTAAAAGAATCTTTTAAAATATTAATTCTTCTTCTTGATTCATCTAAACTAATTTGGCCCAAATATTGAAATGGAGTGGTTGGCTTTGGAATAAAAATAGCACAAGAAAGCGAAAGTCCAATGCCAGAACGCGTTTTTTTATCAAGTTTTTCATCGGCGTATTTTAAAATTTTATTACAAAGCTTGCCTATAGCTTCAACATCTTCATCTTGTTCAAAAGGAAGACCAATCATAAAATAAAGTTTAATTTTTTTCCAGCCACCGTTAAAGGCCGACAAACAAGCATCTAATATGTTTTGTTCGCTGAGCTGCTTGTTTATAACATCGCGCATCTTTTGAGAACCCGCCTCGGGGGCTAAGGTCATAGAACCTTTTTTTTGCCCTGCAATAAGACGTGCTAAAGAAATATCTAAAGAATCAACACGCTGTGAAGGAATAGAAACCTTTATTGCTCGATTTTTCAAAGCACAATTTAACTGTCTTAAAATCTCTTCTATATTGCTGTGATCTGTTGACGACAAAGACATCAAAGACACTTCTTCATAACCACTTTTTGCAAGCCCCAAAAGTGTTTCTTTAATAATTGAATTGGCGCTTCGCTCACGCACAGGTCTATAAATACTGCCAGCCTGACAAAATCTACACCCCCTGCTACATCCCCTAATTATTTCAATGCTTAAGCGATCTTGAACTGTTTCACAAAATGGAACGATAATATTGTCTAGGGCAGGTGTAGCATCAAAATCTTTTACAATACATTTTTGAATTGTTGTATTTAAGCGATACGAATTATCACTAGATTCTACCGATCCAGAAGAATTACAATAGTGAAATTTAGGAACATGCATTCCTTCGACCTTAGAAATTTCTTTTAAAATTTCATCGCGCGATACACCGGCTTTTTTTAGGCGATTGTGAAGTTGCGCAACTTTTAAATCTAATTCTTCACCTACCCCTATAAAAAAAGCATCAAG
>JAKSUU010000120.1 GCA_024408695.1 Coriobacteriales bacterium
AAAAGATTCGTGTTAATTAAAAAAACGTTAAAAAAATATGAAGCAAATATTTGCGATTTTAGGCCCCTTAAAATTTTCCAAAGTATAAAAACATTAAGAAATTGAGCAAAAATGAGTAAAATAAACGTTCAAATTAAAAAAGTAAACGAAAATGCAATCATTCCAAAATATTCACGCATTGGCGATGCGGGACTCGATTTGCATTCCTGTGAACATAAAATTATAAAAGCTGGGTGCCGCGAGGCTATTCATACGGGAATTGCGATAGCTTTGCCCGATGGATATGCGGGTTTTGTTCAACCACGAAGCGGGCTTGCATTACGCAGCGGAATTTCACTTGTAAATACGCCTGGATTAATTGACAGCAATTATCGCGGAGAGTTAATTTCTATATTAATTAATACAGACAAAAATCAAGATTTTGAAGTAAATATTGGCGACAGAATTGCTCAATTAGTTATTCAAAAAGTTGAATGTGCAAATCTAATTGAATTTGATTTTGATGAAAATGATACCAACCGAGGTGTTGCAGGCTTTGGATCAAGCGGAATTAAATAAGTCTAAATTTTACAAATTTTATTACAAGATAATATTAAGCGTTATATACTGACCTGCTAATCTAATATATGAATATCTGATAATATATGTTATGGGAAGTTAGATTATCATTCACAAATAACGAAAATCATGATAAGAAGTCTTTTAAAATCTGCTCCTCTGCTTCTTGCTCACTCAAGCCCAAAGTCATGAGTTTAATAATTTGGTCGCCAGCAATTTTGCCAATAGCAGCTTCGTGGAAAAGTTGAGCATCTGGATTTTGTGCTTCGATTGCAGGAACAGATTTTACACTTGCTTGACCCATAAGAATCGAATCGCATTGTACGTGTCCGCGACATTCACTTTTGCCAACAACTAATGGCTGAAAAATTTGAATGCTATTATCTTTAGCAACGCTTCGCGAAATAATTTGAACGCTACTATCTTTGCCATCAAGATTTATCTCAACATTACTTTTTGCTATTTGTTGGCCTTCTGTAAGTAAGCGTTCTTCAATAACAAGTTTAGATTCGGCAGCCAAAACGGCACTGGTATCGCGCACTGTGTTATCAATACCAGAAATTTGAATCATTTCCATGCTAAGACTTGCGCCACAAGAAAGCTCAACGCGAGTTTGTGGATTCATAACAACTTCACCAGTTGCACCATCACCCTTTGAACCATAATGCTTTTCAATATACTTAACGCTTGAACCTTCGCCTACATAAAAAGTGTGAACGCCATCATGTTGAGATTTTTGGGAACCGCTATTATGAATCCCACATCCAGCAATAATAGTAATATTACAATTCTTACCAATATAAAAATCGTTACTTACAACATCGGTAATGCCGGTCTTTGTAATGATTACGGGAATGTGACAAACTTCGTTTTTTGTGCCATCTGCGATATGAATCTCAATTCCTGGTTTGCCTTTAGAGTTTGCAATAATATTGATATTAGCATCTGAATTTCTAACTAACAGTTCCCCGTCTTTGCGAATATTATATGCACCAGTTGGTAAAGCATGCAAATCTGCAATTGCATCTAATAAATCTTGATCGACTTTTTCTAATTTCACATCGTTATTTGCCATTGTAACCACTCTCATCTATGGTAAAATTTGGAGCTTTTAGCGCACAATCTGGATTCGAAGGCATATTTGAAAAGTTCATCAAGGGTAAAACTTGATTTTTTGGCCCTTGAGCTGTGATTTGTCCATCTTCAAGTAGTATAAGTTCATCTGCCAAGTTAATAATGCGCTCTTGGTGGCTAATAATTAAGATACTATTGCCGTGTTTGGCCTCATGAATTTCTTTAAATGTAGAGCTCAGACGCTCAAAAGACCAAAGGTCAATGCCAGCTTCTGGTTCATCATAAATTGCAAGTCGTGGATTACGTGCTAAAATTGTAGCGATTTCTATGCGCTTAAGCTCTCCTCCACTTAAACTTTTGTCCACTTCCCTATTTAAATAATCTGCACTACAAAGGCCAACTTTAGTTAAGCAATCTATGCATTGGCTTGATTTTAGTTTTTTACCAGCCGCAATCTGCAATAAATTTTTAACCTTCATGCCCTTAAAATGCGCAGGGCTTTGAAAACCGTAACAAATCCCCGCTTTAGAGCGCTCAAAAATCGGTAAGTCTGTAATATTAATTTCATCAAGAAAAATAGACCCTGAACTTGGCTTTTCTATGCCCATAATAATGCGGGCTAAGGTAGACTTTCCGGAACCATTAGGCCCAGTAATAACCACAAATTTATTTTCGTCAACACTTAGGTTGATATTTTTAAGAATTTCTTTGCGTTTAGTTGAGCCTTCAACAGCAACGCTAAAACTTAAATCTTTTATCTTGAGCATAATTTAAATAATAATTAAAGAATAACTAATTAAATAATATAACAAATTTAATATATAAGACTTAATTTATTTATAATTAATATGAATTGTAATCTAAGGAAGCAAATGAAAATTTCAAAATTTATTAAAAACAATTACTGCATTCTTGATGGTGGCTTTGGTACATATTTACAAGAAAAACTTAACTTTGCAAACACTCCAAGTGAACTTGTTAATCTGGAAAACCCCCAGCTTGTATACCAAATTAACAAAGAATACTTTGAAGCCGGAGCTAATGTTGTAAATGCAAACACATTTTGCGTCAACCCATTAAAATACGATAATAAACAAATTGAGCAAATGATCGAAACTGCATATACGTGTTTATCCACTGCAAAAAAAGATTCTAAGGGCAAGCAAAAAAAGTTTTTATCATTAGACATTGGTCCTTTAGGTCAGCTTCTTGAGCCGTATGGAACTCTAAGTTTTAATGATGCACTAGCTGCCTACTCTACCGTTATGAAAATTGCATCAAACTATAAGTTTGATCTTGTTACAATTGCTACTTTTAACGATTTATATGAACTAAAAGCCGCCATAATTGCTGCAAAAACTTATTTAAACATTCCAATTTTTGTATCTTGCACAATAAACGAAGATTCCAAACTTATGTGTGGCACAAGCATAAAAAATTATTCACAATTTGCATTGGCCATGCAAGTAGATGCAGTTGGTCTTAATTGTTCTTTTGGGCCCGAACAAATGCTTAACGCTGTTCAAGAACTTTGTGAAAATACTAATTTACCAGTTTATTTCAAACCAAATGCCGGTTTACCGATAGTTGAAAATGGAAAGACAAAATACGATTGTAAAATAGAGGATTTTGTTAAAGCCATAAATCTTGCAAGAAAGGTGGGAGCGACAATTTTAGGTGGTTGTTGTGGCACAAATCCTAAGCATATACTACGAATTTCAAAACTTTTAAAGCACAAAAATCTTCCTAAAAGCTTTAAAAAAATGCAAAACTCTCATTTTTGTGATGCTTATGCAACAAGTACAACAAATTATTTAAATTTTGAAAACAACCATATTCTTATTGGTGAATCTATAAATCCAACAAATAACAAGCTTGTTAAAGAAGCACTTATAGATGAAGATTACAATGTTTTAGTAAAACTTGCTTTAAAACAAAAGGAGCGTGGCGCACATGCACTTGATGTAAATGTAGGGCTGCCACAAATTGATCAAACAAAGGTGCTTCCTCAAGTTATAAAGTCAATTCAGGCAGTATGCGATTTGCCACTCGTAATAGATTCCACAAATATAAAAGCTGTAGAAGAAGCTTGCAAAATTTATAATGGCATCCCAATTATTAATTCTGTAAATGCTGCAAAAGAATCCTTGAATGCTATTTTTCCTATTGCAAAACTCTATGGTGCAAGAATAATTGCTCTTTGTTTAGATGAAAACGGCGTGCCAAAAACTGTTGAAGGTAGACTTAAATGTGCAGAAAAAATACTTAAATCAGCACAAAAACATGGCATTAGCGCATACAGACTAATTTTTGACCCAATATGCATGACAGCTTCTGCAGATCTTGGTGCCTGTGCAATAACTCTTGATACAATCAATGCACTTAATAATGAATTTGGATTAAATACAGTTATAGGACTTTCAAATATAAGTCATGGGCTTCCAAATAGGTCTTTTTTTAATGCAAATTTTTACAGTTTTGCTGCTTACGCTGGTCTAAATGCAGCCATTATTAACGTTTTGGATAATCAAATAATGAAAACTTATCATGCAAATCAA
This sequence comes from Coriobacteriales bacterium, assembly GCA_024408695.1. Taxonomy (GTDB): domain Bacteria; phylum Actinomycetota; class Coriobacteriia; order Coriobacteriales; family QAMH01; genus JAKSUU01. The sequence continues at coordinate 4,191 of JAKSUU010000120.1, forward strand.
CTCATTTTTGGAGAACAAAATTCATCCTTAAAATACATCGAAATTATGCAAGACGATAATTATTCGCAAAAAAAAGAAGAT